>DATNDF010000234.1 GCA_035607015.1 Candidatus Angelobacter sp.
TCGGACGGAATCCTCCTGCGGCGTGTACTGCGCCGACACGCCGTCCCCGGCCGGGTGCATCGACTTTACGAATCGCCTCCGCGCCGGACGGTCGCGGACCGGGCGATGCCGCCTCCAATGCTGCGCGGCGGACTTGGCGATGCACCGGCTTCACATCTCCAAACATCGCCGCCGGCTTGCCAGAGCTCGATTGAATCACGTTTACAGCCCGGTCTCCATTGCGCGGTCGCCGGTAATCAAGCTTCCCTTCTTTTTCCATTTCATGTACGGTTTACCCGGTTGATATCGGCATCGCATGCCGCGGCCACGGAACCGGCTCCCGGCTTCAAATCGCAGCTTGCCACGAATGGGCAGTGCGTTGATCATCAACCACCAGACAACACGCCTGAATGAAATCATCGAAGCAGCGTCTTATAGCGCGATATTAAGTCCAGCTAACAGAACGGAAGCCCTGTATGAATCATTCAAATCACATACCTGACCGCTTGGGACCGGCTTTATGCGCCGTGATCGCGGCAGGGCTCACGAGTTGCACGACCTACGTTGAAGAGCGACCTCCTCGCGCGGCGTACGTACCGCCACCGCCGGTGGAGGTGACGCCCGCTCCGCCGCCGGTCGTGGTCGCTGCTGCGGAAGCGCCGGTCGTGATGATTCAGGCCGAAAGCGATTTCTACGATCCGCTTACTCCCTACGGAACATGGGTCGTCGTCGGATCCTACGGTCGGTGCTGGCGGCCGGCGCGAGTGGACGCCGCCTGGCGGCCGTACTGTGTTGGTCATTGGCAGCGGACCGATGCGGGCTGGTATTGGGCAAGTGAGGAACCCTGGGGTTGGGCCACGTATCACTACGGCCGCTGGGATTGGAGCGCGGAATTCGGGTGGTTCTGGGTGCCGCACGTGCAGTGGGCGCCGGCCTGGGTTTCCTGGCGACAAGGTGCTGGATACGTCGGATGGGCTCCGTTACCGCCTTCCGCGTTGATTGGCACGCGTGGCGTCCTCGAAGTTCGCGAGACGGTGGCGCCCGCGCGCGGGTTCATTTTTGTCAGCGAGCAGCGGCTTCTGGAGCCGGTTCGCCCGACAACCGTAATCGTCAACAATACCACGATCATCAACCAGACGGTCAACATCACGAAAGTACAGGTGGTCAACAAGACCGTGATCAATGAAGGGCCGCGACCCGAGGTCATCGAACGGAAAAGCGGAAGAAAGGTCGAAGCGGTGCCGGTCCGTGAATTGCGCCGTCGTGAAGAAACGGAAGTGGCGGCCAGACAGCGGAACATTCCCACGCGTGCAGGGAAAACGGATCAGCGCCCGGCGGTCGCCGAATCCGCTCCGGCGCGCACTATTCCCGGCCGCGAGGCGAACCGCAACGAGCAGCCTGCGGCCGTACCTTCCCGGGTGCAACCAGGGCCGGGACAAAACGAGACACGGGGTACAGGCGCGCCGGTTTCCTCGGATAAGTCGGATCGAAACGAACGACAAGTCCCGGCGCGTGGAACAGTTCCGTCCGTGCGACCTCCGGGACCGATGAATCGGCCGCAACCCCCGGTGACGGCGAACCCGCCCGAAAGATCCACGCGACCAGTGACCGACCAGCAGCTGGGGCACGAACGCCAACGTACGTTACAGCGTGGGAACGCAAAAACCGAAGCGCAGAATCCCGCCAGGGTCGCCAAGCCCGGCCAGCCCGCGGCCAATCGACCCGCGATCAAACCGAAACCATCAGGAAAGCCACCCGTCAAGGGACGGGGTGCGCCGGCCTCGGGGAAAAAAGGCGATCCGAAGAAAGACAGCGAACAGGAGACGCCTCAAACCACCGTTCCACCGCGCCAACCGAAGTGAAGCATTTCGCCGTTCTTTACCGCAGACCGTGTTCTGGCCAGAGGTTTATCCGGTGTGATTTAACAAATCGCATCGCGACGCGCTCGTCGCGCCACGGGAGCGGAGTGTGTTCCGAGACCCATCAGTCGGCGGGGCTGTCAATCCCCTTGGAATCGCCGGACAGTTGCCGGTGCGCGTGAGGGCAGCCCAGTTTGGGCACCGCGCCGGCCGCGCCATTTCCATCGTCACCGTTTGATTGCGGGTCGTGACGCGTTGGCTCCACAGGAAGGATGAACCTATCGACGATGTCCGCGAACATCCGCCGGCAGTTCCAGTAATTGCTGTGGGTGAACCGGGCCGCGAACGCCATCAATGGAACCGCCGCAGCGCCTGCCAGCAGAAGCAGGCAAAAAACCAGCAACCACACGTCCGCGGCGGACAGCTGGCGCAACTTCTCCGTCAGTTCCGCTCCGGTGCCGTATAAAAAGAGCGCAACCCATTGTCCCGGATTCCAGATCCGCGCCATCCACCAGAGCACGAGCGCGGCGATCACCACGCACAGCGACAGAACAGTCCAAAACTCACCCAGAGACAGGGAAGGCTGGAACCGGCAATCGACATTTGCCACCTTCTCGTAGTAGTCGAGCGAGCCGCTGACGAGGTCACCGCGGTCATGATAGTTTCGCCAGCGGATGTCGTCGAACAGCCGCGAGAACAATTGAGGCGTCGCCAGGAGTCGTTTCGCCCCGTCCGTTTGCTGCAGGCTCCAGGGCCGCTGTTTGAAGCCGTGGAAATGCTCGATGATCTGGCTCCGCAGGTACTGTTCCTTCTCCGTCTGTTCACGGAAGAAAAACGCCATCTTGTCCAGAGGACTGCCAAACGTGACCAGGCCGCAGAGCATTTCTGAAATGTGCCCGCCGCTCTGCGTCCTCAAGGGGGCGGTTCCATCGGTAAAATAACCTGATCTATCGCAACCACGAAGCTCTCCCTGATGAATGAGGTGATTGAGACGGTTGATGGCATCGAATGAAATCTGGCTGCCCAGAGAATGGCCGGCCAGGATCACCCGATCGTAACGCCAGTCTTCGGGCCGGTAAGGGCCGTTCGCGGAGGCCGGCTGCAGCAGGTATCGCAACGCGTTGACAGCGCCGTCGAGGATCGCCTTGTGCACCGCGTAAAATCTGGATTTGGCGTCCGTCGTGTTGTAGATGGCGATGTCGCCAACGACATTCGCGAGCGCGTTCACCTCGCGGCGTTCCACCCATCGAAGCAACCAATCGAACGACCAGCCGACGATCGGGACTTTTGACAGAAACCCCAGCGTGCCGGTCACAGCGCCCAGCGCGGCCGGAATGACATGAGCGACGGTGGCAATAAAAAACCAGTAACGAAGCGGTCGAAAACCGCCCCGCGGGGATGCATTGGCGCCGGGCCTGTGTTTCCTGAAGAACAGGCTGTCGCCGCCGTAACGTTGACCCAGTCCCTCATTTTCGCGGTAGAATTTTTCCGCGCCCCGGGTCACTTGCGCCACCCAGTTTTGAATGTCGCCAAGGGATGCCTTGCCCTCGGTTTGGTAGGCCCAATAGTACTCGAAGATGTCCACATGAGGCCGCTCCGGACCAATCGCGAGCCGGATGAAGTTATCGTACCAGAACCCGCCGGAACTGCGCGACGGCTTCATGGCGGTCATGTGCGTCATCGTTATTGCATCGCGGCCACCGGCGCGCAGCGTTTCCACAAGAGTGCGCGCGAACTGGTCCAGTGTGTCAAACGGCTCCTGGTTGCCGATACCATGCACGACCAGAACGGCTGTGTCCTGCGAAGGCCATCTGTCGGCGAAGTGCCGCTCCGGAAATTCGCCGAGCGCGCCGTCCGGATTGGGGTCGAATTTTCCGGCAGGCCCGGGCGGCACAGACTGGTTCGCGGAGTTCATCGTGATTGAACGACACGGTGCAAACGCTCAAGCCGGAGTTGTTTCACCGGAGCGCCAAATCGCACGGTTTTTTCAAGGTTTCGCCGCGCGCAAATCTTCCACCGTGGTCTGCGCTTCTATGGTGTTGCCCTCCAAAACAACCTCGCCGGCCTCCGGTTCAATCCGGATACCGACGGCCTGCTTCCGGGTCCCCGCCGACCGGGTGTCGCGAATGATGTTGTTGCGGAAAACCAGGTTCCGGGTTTCGCCGCTCACCCGAATGCCGGCGACACCATCCTTCAGGCCGTTGTTCTCGATGACGTTGTTCTCAAGACGGTTGCGGTGTCCAGCCATGCCCGCGCTTTCATTGCGGAAAAAAACGCCGTCCTGCCCATTCGAGAAGACCTGATTCTCCTGCAGAACATTGTCCGTGTCTTTGTGTCCGATGGAGATGCCGAACCGGCCGTTGTTCTCGAAAATGTTTCTTTCAAACAGACCGTACTTCACGCGCCAGCACAGATACAATCCGTCTTCGCCGTTGCGGCGTGCGACACATTCCCGGACGACGGGTCGTTGCGAGCCGCTGCCGGGATGGAGACCCAATCCCGTATTGTCCTCGCTGATGCAGTTCTGAACGATCACGTCGTTCGATTGCTGAAAGCTGATTCCGTCGCCGTGATAATTCTTCACCACGCAATTCTCAATGACGGTGCCGAAGCCCCGGTAAAGAAATATGCCGCCGCCACGGCATCCGTTGAGATAGACATTCTCATCCTTGTTCCCATCAATGATCAGGTTTTCCACGCGAACACCCTCGATATCGTAGCCGCTGACAACAGGAAAAACGGTCGCGGCCTGCGCCTTGTTGGCCACCATGCAATCGGCGTTTAACGGCATATCAATGGAGAACGCGCTTCCATTCTGCCCGGTAATGCGGGCGACGGTGGTGTGGAATCCGCCCGACTGACTGTCCCAGATCGAAAGCCCATAACCCACGTTGAAACCATCCGGATTCGCGATTGTGATCTGCTCCTCGCCGTAATCGCCATCGAGCGCCAGCGGGGACACAGCCGCCCTGCCTTTGTGAAGGATCGTTTTGCCCTTGATTCCCCGCACCGTCACGAAAGAGCGCAGATGCAGTGAATCGCGCATCAGGAATTCGCCTTCGCTGATCTGCACCGTGCCTCCACCAAGGCCGCTGACGTAGTCCACAGCGGCCTGCAATGCGCGGTTGTCCGCACCCACGATGTCCGCGTCGCGAAGCCCGACGGTAATTACCGGGCGGTCCTTCATTCTGGTATGCATCGCTCGCGGAAGCTGTTGCTCACCGCTGGCCGAAACGGGATCCAGCTTTTCACCGGCGCACGCAACGGCCGCGAACGCGCCAAGGAGCGCGGTGCAGAACAGGCACATCCCGATCTTGAAACCGCAACCCGGCGGACAACCGAGATGTCCCGCCCGCCGCGTTGTTGAGAACTGGCTAAACGGGTTCATCGGTGCTCTTTCCCGCGCACTCAGTGGTCCCCGGCCGCGCGGAGTCATGGCGCCTCACTCCATTTCTCGCCGTCGGCGAAGATTACCTCATGCACTGTCTCGGTGATTTTCTTTGTGAAGGCGGGGACGTTGAACGCCAGGCAGTCAACGACGGCCGTCGTGTCGCCGTTGATCAGATTTTCACCCGTCAGGCTGGAATGGCTGCGGGTCCACTGGCCCAGTTTCCGTCCCGGACCATCCAGATAAGTGAAGGTCATCCGAATCTCCCTCACCGGCTTCGACGATCGGTTGTGAATGCGTATTTTCGCGGTTCGAAGCGACTCCTGATCGTCGGAGCTGAACCCGACAAATTCCACGTCCACAGGAGCCATGGTCTGTACGGCGGGGGTGGCCGCTTCCAACTTCGGCGTTTTCGGGGCAACCCGAGAACCGGCGGCTGTCACGCCGCGATTGATGTTTTGAAACGCCAGATCGAAATCGCGCATCGTGAACGCGGTGCCCAGCCGGAACGCGTTTCCCTCCACGCCGGCCTTGATCCTGCCGACGAACGGGGCCATCGAAGAAGGATTCTGTTTCGCTCCCATCTGAACCATGCCGAGGAGACCTTGAATGCCCTGATTGAGTTCGTTGGCCGCGGAAGCATCCGAGCAAACAAGGTCCAGCGCGAAATCGATCTGTGAAGCGGTGAAATTCAGACTCAGAGCCACTTCCGAGACTTTGTTCATTCCTTGCGCAAGCCCCGCGATCATCGGATTCCCGTTCATGGCCCCCCCACTCCCGCCGCCGAGATTCTTCGTCGCGTCCTTGGGGACCGGCAGGTAAAACCACATCTGGCCGCGGCGCGACAGCTTCTCATTGATCTGGCCGCGAAGCTTGCCCTCGGTTTTTCCCGTCACAAAAGCCCGCAGGTTTTCTGACCTGCCCACCCCAAAAACCACGCCGTCCTTGCCGGGGCCGATCGCGACACTCACGCTAAACGGCAGCTTCTCTTCACCGAGTATTTCGGGCGGGAGATCAAAAAACTCCGCGCCTCCGACCGGGTGACGCGATTTTTCGATTTGGCCGCGCATTCCGGGCTTTTCCTTGTCGAGCGCATCCAGGGCCTGCTGGATGAGTCCCTTTACGTCCTGCGAGCCTGTGAGACGGCCCACAATGACGAATCCTGAAGCCGGATCAAGATGCTCGGACTGAAGGTCGCTTAAAATCTTTTCCCCCTCAAAGACCGCGGCAATTTCCGCGACTGCCATCCCCTTCAGCCCGGGAAGCACCTGAGCCGACTGGAGAGAGGACAACTGGGCCGGCTGAAGAGATTGCAAGCGCTCCACAAGTGGCGCGGCCTTATTGGTGATCGCCTTCCAGATCACGCTCTTGCTGGCACTCTCAACGTCGAAGTAAAAGGCCGCGGCAGCGCGCGGCGTGAACACCTGCGACGGGGCGGGCATGGCGTCGTCCGCCGCCTGCAACATCGCCGAGCCGATGACACCAGCCAACCCCACACAAAGCAACGACGTCCACGAGATTGTCCTCTGAAACTTCATATCATTGATTTGTAATCCGCGACCCGGTCACGGTTGCCCCCGACCGCTGAGGGTTGCGGATTTCGCAACCGACCGGCGCCGGCCCGGGAATGAAAGCGCACGCCAGTTTCAAGCTGCACCTCACGGCGTTGTCTCGAAATCGACGCTTCATTTGACGGAGCCAGCTTTTCATCGCCCTTCGGTCTTCTACCGATTTCGGCAGGTGACCCGGTTGAATTCAACAGGAATGATAGTGGACCGCACACCCGCGGCAACCAAAAAGCCTCCGTACGCCGAAAGTTTAAGCAAACGCAGTCATGCCGGATTCCCGCGCTCGCTCTCGCGACGAACAATCGGAACGGCCTCGTGCATGAACAGGGAAATCCATTCGCGGGCCGCGCTGTGATCGTCAGCCGAACCTCCGCGCAACTCCAGACGTCGATCAATGCGACGGACCAATCGCGCGGCGCCAAAACGAGTAATGATTTGAGCATCACGATCCACCTTCTTTGAGGACATGTTTATTTTCATGTCAGAAACTTATGCCCGTGGATCGGACAAATGCCGTCCAAGGCAGAGAATCGCCACCTCACTGCACCTTCGCCAGTATTAACGATGGCCGGTGGGCATGCAGCATGGGGAATGTCCGCCCCAAAAGCAGCGTTTCAGTTCCCGCTCCGGCCGGTTGCATTCATACACCCGCCGGTCGCCTCCAAAGACCGGTCATGCCTCAAGATCCGCGCCAAACCGGAACCGGGGCAACTTGCGGGCTTTGCTCGCCTGCTCAAACGCAAAGGCGTATTTCAAAAGCCCCGGCTCGCTGTAAGCGCGACCAAAAAAAGAGATGCCGACCGGAAGACCAAACACGTAACCGGCAGGGACCGTGACGCTCGGGTAGCCGGCCGCCGCGGCCGGCGACGAACTGCCGCCCCCCTCGTGGTCTCCATTCACGAGATCCGTCAACCACGCCGGACCGCTTGTCGGAGCCACCAGCGCGTCCAGTTGATGCCCGTCCATTACCGCGTCGATTCCTTCGTCGCGCGAAAGACGGTGGTTTTTCTCCAGCGCCTCCAGGTACGTTTTTTCTGTAAGCGGCCCCTTCTCCTGCGCCTTCAAAAAAATCTCCTGCCCGAAATAACGCAGTTCCTTTTCACGGTGCCGGTCATTGAACTCAATCAGTTCCATCAACGAGCGCGCGGGCGCACCCGGACTTGTGCCGGCCAGATAGGCATTCAAATCCGCCTTGAATTCGTAAAGCAGCACTTCGAACTCCGAATCGTTGAATGCCCCTTTCGTCGAAACATCCGCCGGATCGACGATCACCGCGCCCAGCCCCCGCATCACTCCGATCGCGGTCTCCATCAACGAGTCCACCCGTTCATCAAAGCCACAGTAATTCCGAACGACTCCGACGCGCGCATTCTGCAACCCTTTTGGATCGAGAAACCGCGTGTAATCGCGGAATGATTTTCCCGCGGCGGCCTTCGTGGCGTCGTCACGCGCGTCCAGGCCAGTCAACGCGCCCAGCAGGATTGCCGCGTCGGTCACGGTGCGCGCCATCGGGCCGGCCGTGTCCTGGCTGTGAGCAATGGGAATGATCCCGGCGCGGCTGACCAGGCCCACCGTGGGCTTGACGCCGACGATCCCGTTGGTGGACGCCGGCGAAACAATCGAACCATCGGTCTCGGTGCCGACGGCGACCGCGCAGAGATTGGCCGCCACCGCCGCGCCCGAGCCCGAACTGGATCCCGACGTATTGCGGTCGAGTGCGTAGGGATTGCGCGTCAATCCGCCGCGCGCGCTCCAGCCGCTCGTGGAATGCGTTGATCGAAAATTGGCCCATTCGCTGAGGTTGGTCTTGCCCAAGATAACCGCTCCTGCCTCGCGTAACTGATGCGCGACGAAGGAATCGCGCGACGGAATCCAGCCGGCCAGTGCAAGCGATCCGGCCGTCGTCATCATGCGGTCGGCGGTCGCGATGTTGTCCTTCAGCAGCACCGGGATGCCGTGCAGCGGACCGCGGACACGGCCGGCCTTCCGCTCGG
>DATNDF010000235.1 GCA_035607015.1 Candidatus Angelobacter sp.
GAAGTACAAGGATTATCTCGCTCTCGACGCGCGTTACCACGATCTGGAACACACGCTGCAAGGCACGCTCTGCATGGCGCGTTTGCTGCATGGGCGGCACCAGGCCGACGCCCGGCCTGCGGTGGGGCAGCGGATGTTCGAACTGGGGTTGCTCGCGATCCTGCTTCACGACACCGGGTACCTGAAAAAGCGGGATGACCCCGGCGGAACCGGCGCCAAATATACGCTCACGCACGTGACCCGCAGCGTGCAATTCGCCGAGCAACTGCTGGAAGAAAAAGATGTTCCCCTCCGGGAAATCCGCATGGTGCAGAACATGATTCGATGCACCGGCGTAAATGCGAACCTGGCCCTCATCCCGTTTCAAAGCGAAGTCGAAAAGATCGTCGGTTTTGCCCTTGGCACGGCGGATCTGCTCGGGCAGATGGCGGCGGAGGACTACGTGGAGAAGCTCCCGATCCTTTATTCCGAATTCGACGAGTCGGTCCGTTTTTACGAGGGTAAAATGGCGTTGACACAGAGTTTTTCCAACGCGGACGATCTGGTGCGCAAAACGCCGGATTTCTGGTCGAAGTACGTCCTGCCCAAGATCAACAACGAGTTCTGGGCCCTTTGCCGCTTTCTTAACAAGCCGTACCCCAACGGCCCGAACGATTATCTGCAGCGAGTCGAGGCCAACATCGAAAAAGTGCGCCGCCAGGTGGCAGCGGTGGCGTGATTGCCCGCAGGGGCGCCGGTCTTTCAACGCGAGGGGTGGATTTCTTTTTCCTTTTGCGTTCCTCAATTTGTCCGTTGAATTCCCCGCGTGTCACGCGACTACGTGCTGCAACCATTCCGGGCGCCGGTCAATCTCCAGATTGATTACGCACGCGAACTGAATCCGCAGCAGCACGCGGCTGTCATCGCACCACCGGGCCCGTCGCTGGTCATCGCCGGCGCGGGCGCGGGCAAGACCCGCACACTCACCTACCGGGTCGCGTTTTTACTGGAACAAAGCGTTCCGGCCGACCGTGTCCTGCTGCTTACATTCACCAACAAAGCCGCCCGGGAAATGATGGGCCGCGTCAGCGACTTGATCGGCGGTGACACTTCATCGCTCTGGGGCGGCACGTTCCACTCCGTGGGAAACCGTGTTTTGCGGCGGCACGCCGACCTGGTGGGCTACCAGAGGGATTTCACCATTCTGGACCGCGAGGATGCGAAAGATTTGATCGCTGCATGCATAGACGAGGCGGACATTGACATCAAGGCCACGCGTTTTCCGAAGGCGGATGTCCTCGGCGATATTTTTTCGCTCGCTCTCAACACCGGGAGACCGATCCCGCAAATCCTTGAGGAGCAATTCGACTACTTCACCGCTCTGGCGCCACAGATCGAAGACATCCGGCAGCGGTACGTGAAACGCAAACGCGCCACGAGCGTGATGGACTTCGACGACCTGCTTGTGCTCTGGCTGGGCCTGCTCCGGGATCACGCTGAAATTCGCGAATATTACCAGCGCCAGTTCCAGTTCATTCTGGTGGACGAGTACCAGGACACGAACAAACTCCAGAGCGACCTCATCGATCTCCTGGCAGCGCGACACCACAACGTGATGGTGGTGGGCGACGATTCGCAGAGTATTTACTCGTGGCGCGGCGCGAACTTCCAAAACATTCTCCAGTTCCCGAAACGTTATCCGGAGGCGAAGACCTACAAGATCGAGACGAACTACCGCAGCACGCCGGAAATCCTGTCACTGGCCAACGCCGCCATCGCGGCCAATGTACATCAGTTCGCCAAGCAACTGACGCCCGCGCGCAAATCCGGAGTGAGGCCTGTGGTTGTTCCGTGCGGCGACACCATGCAGCAGGCGGCATTCGTCGCGCAGCGTGTGCTCGAATTGCGTGACGAGGGCGTCAATCTGCAGGAGATCGCAGTGCTGTACCGGTCGCATTTTCATGCGCTCGAACTTCAACTCGAGCTCACGAGGCGCAACATTCCGTTCAGCATCACCAGCGGCATCCGTTTTTTTGAACAGGCGCACATCAAAGACGTGGCATCGTACCTCAAGCTGGCCTGCAATCCGCGCGACGAACTTGCCTTCAAGCGCCTGTCAAAGCTCCTTCCCGGCATCGGGGGCAGGAGTGCGGACAGGATGTGGAGCTCTTTCAGCGCGCGGCAAGGAAGCCGGGAGGCAGGGCAAGAGACGAAGCATCCGATTGCGACCGCGCTGCAATCGTGCGCGAGCGGCGTGCCGAAGAAGGCAGTGACGGCCTGGGCGCAATTTGTGACCACCATGGCCCAGCTCGAAGATCCGTCGGTTCGTGGCAACCCCGGGAAAATGATCCGCCTCACTCTCGAAGCCGGTTATGAGGATTATCTGAAGGAGCGCTTCGCGAACTACCGCTCGCGGCAGGAAGACCTCGATCAACTCGCCGGTTTCGCGCGGCAGTTTTCGACCACGCAGGAATTCCTCACGCAACTGGCGCTGCTCACCAATCTCGAGGCCGAGGACGACAAGCCCGTGTCGGCCGACACCGAACAAATCCGGCTTTCGACGATTCACCAGGCCAAGGGCCTTGAGTTTGGCGTGGTGTTTATCATCATGCTGTGCGACGGGCTGTTTCCATCGTCCCGCTCGCTGGAGGACGTGGAAGATGAGGAGGAGGAACGCAGGCTGTTTTACGTCGCGATCACACGGGCAAAGGACGAACTGTATCTCAGCCATCCACTGGTCCGCTTCACGAAGGGCAAAGGAAGTGACCCCCTGCAGCAACCCTCCCGCTTCCTCAATGAACTCCCTGCCGGGCTTCGTGACGAATGGAACCTGCGCTCGTTTAATCCGTACGGTTGAATGGACCAGGGTCTGAACGCGTTTTGTTTTTGGTCGCGGGTCGTTCTGGAGACGGTTGGATGACCGATGACCCATGTTTGACAGGTGCGCTCGCCATGACTTTATCATTGAATCCCTCGGCACCCGGCAAGTCTCAAACCGAAAACATCATTTGGCCGGATTGATTCTAACCCGCCGTTCCCAGAATCTTCATTACTTCCTCATCCGTGGTTTGCGGGAAACTCCGGTAGTAACGACCCACGGCGTCGAACCCGGGGTCAACCAGGAGCGCCAGAACGCTGTCTGCAACGCGGGTCAGCCGGTCGGTCGAGTTTTCAGACGCCACCGGAACCGCCACCGTAACCCCGTTCGCCTGGCGCGTCTTTGCGGAGCGGACGGCCACTTCCATCGTCGCGCCGGTCGCCAGGCCGTCGTCAACGATCAACACCGTCTTGTCTTTCAGCGAGGGTCTCTCCGGTCGGAGGAATTTGGCGCGGTATCCGGCGAGCCGCGCTGTTTCCTCGGCGATGACTTCCTGGAGCGCCTCGGCGGGCACTCCGGTCTGCGCCAGGACCGCGTCGTCCAGCACCAGCGTGCCATCCTCGGCCAGCGCGCCGACAGCGAACTCGCGGTGCCGGGGATGTCCGATCTTGCGAACCAACAGCGCCTCCAGAGGACGGTGCAGAATGCGGGCGACTTCGGCCGCGATCACCACTCCACCGCGGGGCAAACCCAGAACCAGGTCTGCCTGGAGGTTGTTCCGGGCAAGGTAACGGCCCAGTTGTTGTCCGGCGTCGATGCGGTCGGCGAAAGTCATGATGTCGGCCCGGGATACTGACATACTTCGCGGGTTTGGCGATCCAGAAAGGCCCGGCCTTTTTGCGAGCGCGACCCGCAGTGCGGTTAATGCGAAAGTCCGGAAGCCGTTTTCGTTGCGGGAACCAGATCGAATCGCCCGCGATTAAAGCGGCGCGCGTAGAACATCACTCCCAACGCCAACCACGCACACAAGGCCGCCAATGACGCCAGGACCAACCCGGGGCTGGTCAAAAGGACGAAGGCACCACCCATTCCGAGGAGGACCAGAATGAACGTCACGACAGCCGCAGCGAAGCCGAACCTGCCGGTGTCGTTGCTGGCAGCGGAAACCGGAGCAATGGCCAGGATGACCTGCGCGAGGAAACCGACAACGACGATCCGCCAACCGTACAGAGCCGCCGCGGCCAGACTCAACTTGAGCGAATTTATCGCCAGGAGGATGACCAGAGCGGCGACGGGAAGACTCAGAGCATATCGCATCGTGTTGACTTTAAGAACAGAGCGAAACAATTCCCAAAATCCGATAGGGTGAAATGAATACAGAGGGGGTTGTTGACCGGCTGCAGAGACGGTCGCAAAACCGCGCCAGTTAGCGGAGTTCCCCGTGATCAGTAAATACACTCCGCAAAATGCCAGAAACGTGAGGTCAAATCCCAGGTGTGCGATCACGAAGCGCACGAGGACAAACAGGATTGCGGCTGAGATCAGAAAGTTCCGGAATCTTCGTGTCCATCTCGGGTTCGCCGCAACTAGGAATTCCGCAACGGTACGTTCGCGGATGGTGAGCATGGATGCGACGAGCCGTTCGACCCACCCGGTGTCTCGCCAGTTTAGGTGTTCGAGGAAGCGCCGGTTGCGGACGTACGACTCCACGTCCGTGGGCGCTTGAATGAACCGGTCCACGTGCTCCTGCCACGGAGAAGCAGCGGCCTCTCCCGTGGCCGTGGCTTTGCGTGCGGCGGCGAACTGTTTCTCGTCGAGGACGTAAGCGTGACGAATCCGTCGGTAGGCCGCGGGAAACACGACGAGCACGGCCCCGGCCATCACGGAGGGCAATGCGTCGTGCGCCAGTCCAGTGTCGCCGGCGATTCCCATTGCGTAGAGAATCCAGCCGACGGGTGGAATCCAGAACGCGAATCCGCTCAGCCAGTTCACCAGCGCCAATTGTCTCCACCCGAAAATCAGCAGCCCCACGGCAAAACCGCCGAACAACAGCATTGGCAGGTAAAGGAGCCGCCGGGGCCACCACGCGAACAGACAGGTTGCCGTCGCGAGCACGAACACCCACTGCAGGATGCCCAGCAACGTGCCCGCGATGAGGCAATCGAGGCGGCAGCCGACGTGATAGGCCAGCGCGGAGTAGGCGGCGAAGAAATCCAGAGAGGACCAAATAGAGTTTTGTATCCAGGACTTCCACTGCACTTGAAAAATCTGCCCGTCAGAAACCGGCAGATGATTAAAGACGTTCAGGACAGGCGAGAAATAGAGGGCCGCGGTCAGCTGATTTGCGCGCAGAAATGCCAGCGTCAGCGACCACAGCCAGATGAACGCAATGATCAGAGCAACGGGCCGGCTCGCTTGCATGAACAGCGGCAGCAAAGCCGGCAGAATGAAGAAACGATAAGCCCAGGGCCGAATGATCGTCTGCCGACGACGGGCTTTTCGGGCTTGTTTGCATTCCCGGCGCAAGGTTGGCGACGCCCGGACCTCGGCCCGCACACGTCGCTTCATTGTCCTCTCAAACGATTTCCAACGTAGCCTCAAGCGCTGTCCTCCTCGCGAAGTTGACTGAAGATGTCGTCCAATGCGGAGGTCGAAGACAAGCGATCACTTCGAAGTTCAGCCGTCGGCATGAACGCGCGGATTTGTCCGCGATGAATCACACAGATGCGGTCTGAGAAGCGCTCCGCGGCGTCGAGTATTTGTGTCGAGTAGATGATCGTCCGGCCACGTGCCGCACCTTCGCGTGCGCGCCGTTTGAAGGCACTGATGCCGTTGGGATCCATGCCGGAGGCGAACGGCTCATCCAACAACCAGACTTCGCAATCCACTGTCAGCAAAGCGACCAAGGCCGCTTTGTACCGCTGTCCCCGCGAAAGTGTGCCGAACGGGGCGTTCGCCAGCGGCAACAGGTCGAACTCGCGCAACAGATCAAGCACACGCTCCTCAATTTCCGCGCCGTCGAGGCCGTACAGGCGCAGCGTCATTCCCAGATGCTGCAACGGAGACCACTCATCAAACACTGGCGGAAAATCCGGCAGAAACAGAAAACGCTGCCGCAGGTCGAGCCGCTCGCGAAGAAACTGTTCTCCATCGTAGAGCAGCTTTCCCTCATCAGGTGCTGCAATGCCTGCAAGACAGCGCAACAGGGTCGTTTTCCCCGCTCCGTTGGGGCCGATCAGCGCCAGCACCTGTCCCGGCTCGATGGTCACCGAAACCGAGTCGAGCGCGCGCAATGATTTGAACTTCTTCCCGACCTCCTGAAGCTCGATTTTCATACGGTGACGCTCCGAATGGCACGCGCACTCAATCGCAGTCGGTTTCGTGACGCAAGAATTATCCGGCCGGGCCCGGTCGCCGTGTTACAAATGCGGCGGCGCTTTTGTAGCTGTCAACGCCTCGGTCGGACGGTAATCTGCGCGCGAAACAACGATTCATTTACGACTATGAACACAATGCACGAAGTGGATTACAAAGTTTACGGCGATGACATGCAATATGTGGAGGTGGAACTCGATCCGATGGAGGCCGCCGTCGCTGAGGCCGGCGGCATGATGTACATGGACGACGGCATCGAGATGGAGACGATTTTCGGCGATGGCTCGCAGCAGAACAGCGGGTTTCTCGGTTCGTTGATGAGCGCGGGCAAGCGATTGCTGACCGGTGAATCGCTGTTCATGACCGTTTTCCAGAATCGCGGGACGGGCAAAAAGCGCGTGGCGTTCGGAGCGCCGTATCCGGGCAAGATCATTCCGGTCCATCTCGCCGAAGTCGGCGCCGAACTCATCGCGCAAAAGGACGCGTTCCTCTGCGCGGCCAAAGGCGTGAGCGTCGGCATCGCATTCAACAAGAGAATCGGCGCCGGTTTTTTTGGCGGCGAAGGTTTTATCATGGAGCGGTTGCAAGGCGACGGTTGGGCGTTTATCCACGCCGGCGGCACGATCTATCAGCGCGACCTCGGCCCCGGCGAACTGTTGCGCGTGGATACCGGCTGCATCGTCGCCTTTCAGCCGGGCGTTGACTTCGATATTCAATTCGTCGGCAAAATCAAGTCGGCGCTGTTCGGCGGTGAAGGCCTGTTCTTCGCGACTCTGCGCGGCCCGGGCCGCATCTGGCTGCAATCGCTTCCTTTCAGCCGGATGGCTGACCGGATACTCGCCGCCGCACCCAAAGCCGGTGGTCATGGACGTGAAGAGGGATCCATTCTCGGCGGCTTGGGGCGGCTGATCGACGGCGACAACTCCTGAACGCCGACGGGGGCGCTGCCCGGATTGCCGTGAGACGGGAAGGCTGCTATTTTCGCACGACGTGAACAAAATCATTCGCATCACCGCGGGCGCTCTTTTTGTCTCCTGCGTTTTGACCTCCTGTTCCCGGAATGACAAAGCCGCCTCGGCGTCAGGAACGATTGACACCGACGAAGTCCACGTTGCCTCACGCTACGGCGGCCGCGTGGAAAAAACCCTGGCGCAGGAAGGGGACGCGCTTAAATCCGGCCAGACGATTGCCGAACTCGACGCCGCCGAGTTGCAGGCGCGGCGTGATCAAGCTGCCGCGGTGCTGGCGGAATTGGAAGCCGGGCCGCGCAAAGAGGAGATTGCCGCCGCTCGACACGACTGGGAAGCGCTCACGGCGGACCTGGACCTGGCGACCGCGGACGCGCGACGCGCGGACCAACTGTTTGCCAACAGGACGATCGCGGAAACGGAACACGACCGGGCCGCCAGTCGCGTGAATGTTTTGCAACAGAGCGTCGCGGCGGCGAAGAGCCGCTATGATCTGCTGATGGCCGGCACGCGTCCGGAGCGCCTCGCTCAAGCCCGTGCGCAACTCGCCGAGATCGAAGCGCAGTTGCGCGAAATGCGGATCGTAGCGCCGGCGGACAGCGTGCTCGAAGTCTTGAGCGTGAAGCCGGGCGACGTGCTTGCGCCCAACCGAGAGGTGGCGACGTTGCTCCTGCCGCAGCATCTTTGGGTGCGTGTTTATGTGCCCGAGCAGTGGCTGGGTCACATCAAACCCGGCGATGCTGTCAAGGTTCGCGTGGATTCATTCGAGAACAGGGAATTCCAGGGCACGATCGAGCAGATCGCGCGCGGCGCTGAATTCACGCCGCGCAATGTTCAGACCGTCGAGGATCGCATCAAACAGGTGTTTGGAGTGAAGGTGCGCCTGGACAATCGCGACGAGCTATTGCGCGCCGGGATGTCTGCGGACGTAGTGTTCTCCAACATTCCCGCGGACTTGAAAACGGCGGGCTCGAATTAGCGGATTCACCGCCGCTCACACAACAGCGGCGCAAGTTTCTGTGGCGATCGAGACGGTGGAGAGATTGGAGAAGGACATTCGATCGGGACCAGTCGGCCGACCGTCGCGCTATTTTCCCCGCTTCGGTGATTTGTCGGCCGCGTCGCGGCAGGCGTCGGCGACGAGCGCCAGGTGTTCGAGAAATTTTTCCCGTTCCTCCGCCGGCAGGACACTGAGTGCTTCAGCCTGCAGCGCAAGGGCGGCTTCGCGCGCCTTCCCGTACTTGCGCCGACCCTCGGGTTTCAGGTGAAGGCGGTGCGCGCGCCGGTCCTTTTCGTGCTGCCGGCGTTCCAGCAAACCGGAGCGCTCCATCCGTTCCAGTAGCGACGCCACGGTGTTGGGGTCGCTGCCCATGTGCTCCGTGAGTTCGCTTTGGGTGATGCCGGTGCGCTCGAGCAGGGTACGCATGACGGTGAACTGGTCTGGCGTGATGCCGAGGTGGGCGACGCGTCGGCGGAATGCCTGATTGAGCCCGTACCATGCGTGGCGCAACAGGATGGGCAGGCGGCGCCGGCCGGGGGCATCAAGGGGAAGGGGGCGGGCGGGCGGGGGTTTTCGGGCGGCGAAAGAGGGCATGGCAAAGTTTGAATGGGGCTTGATAATTATACGTATAGGTATTATTAACGATTGCAAACTTTCCTGTGGTGTAGAATAGTCGCGGGCATTGAGGAAAGAAAATTTGTTTTATTCTTTCGAGACGTTGAACATTACGACCGGAACACGACCATGAAAATTTCACGCTCGTCCGTTGCCGCCGCTCTCAGTCTCGCGGCGGTGTGCCAGTTCGCCACGCCATCCGCGACAATGGCCGCGCCCGTCGAGGGCTGGCTGACCTGGCGCGGTCCGAACCAGAACGGCACTTCAAACGAAAAAAATCTCCCCGACAAAGTTGACCCCGCCAAACCGCTCTGGACTGCCGCCCTTCCCGGCCAATCCACCGCCGTCGTGGCCAACGGCAGGGCATTCATCATGGGCTACATTGGTGACGGTCCGGACCTGCAGGAGGTGGTTGTGTGTTTTGATGCCGAGACCGGCAGGCAACTTTGGCAGCATGGCTACAGCGATTTCCTCAGCGACATCATTTATCATCGCTACGCCACGGCCAGTCCGACGATCGACCCCGAGACGGGGAACGTCTATGTGCAGGGAACGCAAGGAATTCTCACCGCACTCACGCCGGACGGCAAGAAGCTGTGGGATGTGTCCATGATGGAGCATTATGGGCGGTTGACGTTCCCGAACGGACGCACGGCTTCGCCGCTCATTGACAGGGATCTCCTCATCACGCGGGGCATCACGGCGAACTGGGGCGCCCAAGGACCGGGCGGCGACCGGTTTTACGCGTTCGATAAAAAGACGGGAGCACTGGTGTGGGCGTCATCTCCGGCGGACCGGCCGCACGACAATTCATTTTCGCTGCCGGTGCTCGGCTGGCTCGAAGGCAGGCGTGTTTTTTTCACCTCGTGCGGCGACGGGAGCATCGTCTGCGTGAACGCCCGCACCGGCGACCCTCTTTGGCGCATTCCGCTCTTCAAGGCCGGCATCAATTCATCGGTGCTGGTTCACAACAATGACAAGATCATCGCGATCTATGGCACGCCCTACGAACCTGGCCAGATGGTGGCGATGAAGATTCCGCGCGTGATGCCCGCGAATGGATCGGCTGGCCCGGTCGTCGTCCCTCGATCCGAAGTTGAACTCTGGAGCAACGAGCTGCGGACCTCCACCAGCTCGCCGATACTGGTGGGCGACACGGTCTATCTGACGAGCGAAGTGGGCAACCTCGCCGCGATCGACGCGAACAGCGGGAAGATTCTCTGGAAGCTCAAGCTCGGCATCGAGCAGCGCAACGCCTGCCCTGTTTATGCGGATGGCAAGCTGTATGTGCCGATGCTTAACGAGCCGGGCCAGAAGGAGGAAGGCGCTGACGAGACGTCGGGCGGCAAGGGCGCATTCTACATCGTGAAGCCCGGCGCGACGGGTGGCGAAGTGCTTTCGCACGTCGCGCTCGAGGGGCGTTGCTTCGGCGTGCCCACGGTTTACAACGGTAAAATCTATGTGCAGACGAGCAAGAAACTCTATTGCTTTGGCAAGAAGGGAAACAATCCGGGTCTGCCACCCGCGGCAGCCGGGGAAAAATGGCCTGCCGCCGGTGCGGCCACGCAGTTGCAGGTCATTCCCTCGGAAGTGTTGCTCAAACCTGGCGAGGTCGCGTCTTTCCACGTGCGTTCGCTTGATGCAAACGGCTTGACGGTTGAGGAGCGCATTGATCCGAAAGCGATCAAATGGACTCACTACATTCCACCCACGGCGAAGGTGCGCGCGGCCATGAAGGGCGAGTTTAACTCGGACGGCAGATTTGTCGCAGCGATGGATTCCGCACCGTCGGCCGGGGCATTCGAGGCAACTTACAACGGATTGAAGGGCTACTTCCGCGGCCGCATCCTTCCCGGCCTGCCGATCAAACAGGATTTCGAATCCTTCCAGTTGAGCGAGACCACGACGAACAATGTCGAACCGCCGACGAAGTTTGCATACCCGCCGTTGCCGTGGATTGGCGCGCGGTTCAAATTTGACGTGCGCGAAAAGGACGGCAATAAGTGCCTGGTGAAGACCATCGAGAACCGGTTCTTCCAGCGCGCGACCGTCTTCATGGGTGATCCCGATTTGAAGAATTACACCATCGAGGCCGATGTGATGAGCGAAGGCAACAAGCGCAAGATGTCCGACGTGGGACTGATCAACCAGCGCTACAAGATCCTGCTCAAAGGCAACGAGAAAAAACTGGAGATCAATTCCACGGACGATTTGTTTCGCTCCAGCGTGCCGTTCAACTGGTCGCCAAACGTCTGGTATCATCTCAAGACGCGAGTGGATGTTGCGTCAGACGGTTCGGGGGTGGTGCGCGCGAAAGTCTGGCCAAAGAGCGAGGCGGAGCCGTCCGCCTGGACGTTCGAGGTTCCGCACAAACACGCGCACCAGAACGGCTGCCCCGGGCTCTTTGGCTTCTCACCGCAGGACATGCGGGTATATCTGGACAACATTTCGGTGACTGCGAACTAAGATTCTCCGCGCTACGTTTCAACCGAGCAACGCAAATGAAAACTGGCAATCCACACTACGCGATTTTGACCTTCCTGATCGGCGCCTTTGGCGTCGGCCCGCTGTCGCACCCGTCTCTCGGCGGGGACTGGCCGCGCTGGGGCGGCAATGACCCGGGCCGCAACATGTATTCGACCGCCAAAGGGCTGCCGGACCGTTTCGATCCCGGTAAGCCGAAGCCGGGCACCGATGACATTGATCCGAAGACGACCAAAAACGTGAAATGGGTGACCAAACTCGGCTCGCAGGCCTACGGCAACGTTGTCGTCGCCGGCGGCAAGGTTTTCATCGGCACCAACAACGAAAATCCGCGCGACCCGCAGCACCAGGGCGACCGCAGTATTCTTCTTTGCCTGGATGAAAAGACGGGCGAGTTTCTCTGGCAACTGGTGGTTCCGAAGCTTGCCTCCGGCAAAGTCAATGATTGGGAAGGTCTCGGGCTCCTCTCCTCGCCGTGCGTCGAAGGTAATCGGATTTACCTTGTCACGAGTCGCTGCGAAGTCATTTGCCTCGACACGGAAGGCATGGCGAATGGGAACGACGGCCCGTTTATGGACGAGGCGCAATACGTGGCGGGCCCCGGCAAACCCAAGGAGAAAATCGGGCCGCACGACGCCGACATCATCTGGGTCTACAACATGATGGACGAACTCGGCGTGTTTCCGCACAACGCGTCCAACTGTTCGGTGCTGGTGGTCGATGATCTGGTTTACGCCTGCACTTCCAACGGACAGGACTGGTCGCATGTCAATATTCCCTCGCCCAATTCACCCAGCTTCATCGCTCTGAACAAGAAGACCGGAGAATTCGTCGCCGAGGACGACGCGCACATCGGTCCGCACATTTTCCACGGACAATGGAGTTCGCCGTCCATGGGCGTGGTGAACGGACGGAAATTGATTTTCTTCGGAGGTGGCGACGGTTACTGCTACGCGTTCGATGCCAAGCCCGTCAAGGAAGGCGACTCGACGTATCTCAAGGTGGCCTGGAAATACGACTGTAATCCGCCGGAACGGAAGAAATTCAAATATCCGGCGGCGGAAGGCCCCAGCGAAATCAATGCAACGCCTGTATTTTTCAAGAACAGGGTGTATGTCGCCGTGGGTCAGGATCCGGAACATCAGGAAGGCGTGGGCATCCTGACCTGCATTGACGCGACGAAGACCGGCGACATTACGAGCACGGGCAAAATCTGGAGTTACGACAAGATTAATCGCAGCATCTCCACGGTTTCGATCGATCCCAACACCGGGCTGTTGTTTGTCGGCGATTTCTCAGGCTTCGTCCATTGCTTCGACTCCGAGACCGGCAAACCCTACTGGACATACGACATGAAGGCGCACATGTGGGGATCGACGCTGGTCGCAGACGGCAAGGTTTACTGCGGTGATGAAGACGGCGACTTTACGATCCTCTCTGCGGGAAAGGAAAAGAAGGTTCTCAGCGAAGCGAATCTTGGTGCGCCGGTCTATTCGACTCCCATCGTCGCCAACGGTGTCATTTACGTCGCCAGCAACGACCATCTTTACGCGATCTACGACGCGGCGCGTAACGCCCCGATCAGCGACCGGCCGCCCAAAGTGGATTTGGATCTCAACAAACCCGGCGGAAAGAAATGATTGGAGCGCGGGCCGGATCTTTACCCCGTTGCGATCCCACCGCACCTCCGATGAAACCCGTGGTGCCATGGCGTGCTGCCTTTCAACCCCCGTCGCCGGGTAGTCCGCTGGAAGGCAGAAATTCAATATCGACAACCGCGAACCTGAAATCGAAAGCCCGTTCATGACTGTTGACTTAACCGCCATCAAAGCCGCGCAGGAAAAACTTGATGCCCATCTGCGCGAAATCATCCAGTGGCATTTCTCGCCTGAAACCGGTTGTCCGTTCTGGCTTGATTGGTCGAAGAAACACTTCGATCCGCGCAAGGAGATGAACAGCTTCACTGATTTGCTGAAGTTCCCGCATTTCCAAGACGAATCGTTGCGGGATCTGCAACCGGAAGTCTGGGTCCCGGCACCGTTCAAAGGAAAGCCGTTCAATATTTTTGAGACCGGGGGAACCACGGGAATGCCGAAACAGCGGATCGGCTGGAATGACTACAAGGTGGACTACGAAGAATTCTCCGGGAAGATTTCAGATGAGCATTTCCCCCGCGGCGGCGCGTGGTTGATGGTGGGACCCACGGGACCACGACGCTTGCGCCTTGCGATCGAGCACCTCGCAAATTTCCGCGGCAGCTCGTGTTACTTCGTTGATCTGGACCCGCGCTGGGTGAAAAAAATCATCAGCGCGAAGCAACTCGACCACGCGAAGGCGTACATGGAACACGTCGTGGACCAGGCGGTCACGATTTTGAGGCATCGCCGGATCGCCGGGTTGTTCACCACGCCGAAATTACTGGAAGCGCTTGCGGAAAAAATCAATTTGTGGGAAGCGGGTATTCGCGGAGTGTTTTGCGGGGGCACCACCATGGCGCCGCAATACGTGCGGTTCATCGTCGAGGAAGTGCTCGAAGGCCGCATCGGGTTCTATCCGACCTACGGCAACACTCTGATGGGCCTCGCCGCCAGTGTTCCCCTGCGCGCAGAAGACAACTTTTCCATCACCTACTACGCTCCGCAGCCGCGCGCGGTTCTGCGGGTCGTAAACTCGAACAAAACCGACGAAACCGTGGCCTACGGTTCCTGGGGCCGCGTTGAACTGACCACACTGACCAGGGAGTTCTTCATGCCGCGCTTCCTCGAACGCGACGAGGCCATCCGCCGTGAGCCGCGCGCGCCCTATGCCTGGGACGGTGTCGCCGAAGTTCGACCGTTCGGCGCCATGGAGAAGCAGATTGTCGAAGGCGTGTATTAAGGAGGTCGGAAAGAACGCCTGCCGGATCACGCGCCGGTCCAGCGCGAAGAGGACGGATCGTCGGAATGCAAAACCAGGACTGGCAAAAGACCGCCAGGGTTGTTTTACTCCCTTTATGCAAACGGTCTCTCGGCGGCGGTTCCTCGAATCCACTCTCCGGGCGGGCGTTGCGCTCTCCGGCGTTTGCGTGCTGGATACCGATTTTCTTCGGGCAATCGAACCCCTCAAGCGCACCGGCAGTCCGTGCCTGCGTCTGAGCCTGGCCGCGTACTCGTTCCGCGATTATTTCAAAGATACCAGCCATAAGCGCGAGGCCAGTACTGATCCCGCCAGACACATGGACCTCTTTCAGTTTATTGACTTCTGCGCCGGGCACGGCTGCGAAGGCACGGAACTGACGAGCTATTATTTCCCGCCGAACTTCGGCCATGATTTCCTGATCCAGATCAAACGGCACGCCTTCCTTCGCGGCATCGCGATCAGCGGCACGGCCGTGGGCAATAACTTCATCATGCGACCCGGTGAAAAACGCGACCAGGAAATCACGAACGTGAAGAAATGGATCGATCACGCATCGGTCCTGGGCACGTCCCACATCCGCATCTTCGCCGGATCCGCGCCGGCGGGCATGTCTCCCGACGAGGCCAAACGACTTTGCGTTTCCGCCATCGAGGAGTGTTGCGACTACGCCGGCGGCAGGGGGATTTTTCTCGGACTGGAAAATCATGGCGGCATCGTCGCCACCGCCGGAGAGATTCTGGAAATCGTTCGCGCGGTGAAAAGCCCGTGGCTCGGCATCAATCTCGACACCGGTAATTTCCAGACCGACGATCCCTACGCCGATCTGGTGAAAATCGCGCCGTATGCTGTCAACGTGCAGATGAAAGGCGAAGTGCATCCGCGTGGCAGGGGCGACGAACCGGCCGACCTGCCGCGTCTGGTCAAAATCCTTCGCGACGCCAGCTATCAGGGCTATGTGGCCCTCGAATACGAATCAAAGGAAGACCCGTGGACGGCGGTGCCGCGGTTGCTGAAACGGATGAAGGAATTGTTTGAGGCGGCATGAATGGACGGAGGTAATCGCCTGGGGCATTGGCTGGGCACTTCCGGCATTGACCTGCATTTGAAACGGAGCTCGGAAAGCAAAAGAATCGTTGCGCCGCGAGCCCGTTGTGTATAATACCGTGCCGCCGAGTCGGAGCGTAGCTCAGCCTGGCTAGAGCACTTGCTTTGGGAGCAAGACGTCGCAGGTTCAAATCCTGTCGCTCCGACCACTTTATTTTCGCAGCGTTTTCCCTCGCTCAATTGAATAAAGTGCGTGCGCTTCCTGCGTCGCTCGAATAACGTCGGGCCGAAAATCACCCGCAGCACCCAGCATGAGCGACCCAATTGTGCAGTCCGCCGACCCAGACCATTCCCCGCACACCGCCTTGGGTGTCAGCAACGCGCGGCGTTGGACGATTGTCGGGCTGTTGTTCACCGCGTCGCTCATCAATTACTTCGATCGCGCCACGATTTCGTTCGCGTTGCCACTCATATCGAAGGAATTGCACCTTGGTCCCGAAATCAAGGGCGTGCTGTTGTCCGCGTTTTTTTGGTCCTACGCGTTGATGCAGATCCCGATGGGCATTTTCGCCGACCGGATGAATCTTCGCTGGTTGTATGCCGGTGCCTTTGCACTGTGGTCGCTTGCACAGGCATCAATGGGATTTGCCACGGGGCTGGCCGCGCTGATCGCGTTTCGAGTGGTGTTGGGTGTCGGGGAGGCGATCTACCTGCCTGGAGGTTCGAAAATTGTAAGCCTGCTATTCAGGCCCTCTGAACGCGGCCTGCCCTGCGGGTTGTTTGATTTCGGCACGCGGACAGGATTGTTTATCGAAGCGCTGTTGATTCCGAAAATGCTCGAGGATTACGGCTGGCAGGCAACCTTCATTCTGGTCGGGTTCGCCGCGTTGCTTTGGCTTGTTCCCTGGCTGTTGGTTGCACCACGAAACCTGCGTGATTCACGGATAGCCCGCGGCGATCTGGCTGCCCGCCCCGGCGTTCTGGACAGCTTCAGAACTCTCTTGCGCAGCCGTAATCTGTTGGGTGTTTGCCTTGGCTTCTTCTGCTTCGACTACTACTGGTATTTCCTGGTCAACTGGCTGCCTGATTACCTTGTGACCGTGCGCCACCTGCCATTGCGCACCACTGGCATCATGGCCGCCCTGCCCTTCTTGGTTTTCGGGGTAAGCGAACCGATTGGCGGATGGATCGCGGACCGGCTGGTTCGGGCCGGTTGGAGCGAAACCATCGCCCGCAAAAGCGTGGTAACGGTTTCGTTTTTGACAGGGCTTTGCCTGATTCCTGCCGCGCGTGCGAACACGCCCGAAGGCGCGATCGCGCTAATTGTTGACGGCTGTCTTGTCGGGCTGGCGAACGGCAATCTGCTCGTGATCTTACAAAGTTGCGCTCCGCGGACCGACATCGGCATCTGGACGGGCGTGTTCAATTTTGTCGGCAATATCGCCGGCATTCTTTCGCCCATTATCACGGGGTTCCTCATTCAGCAGACTGGCTCTTACACGTCGGCGTTTGTCCTGGCCGCCCTGCTGATTGCCATCGGGCCGTTGGCATTCTGGTTTATTGTTGGCGAACTGAAACCGGACCCCTGATGCAGCGTGTTTCATCCGGACGAATCGGTTCGCGCTCCATTGCAATCCACCTGCTCGTCAAGGCGCGAATCCCGTTGAACCCTCCTCCGAACCTGGGCCGGCTGCCGCCGCCGTACCCTCGCCCCACGCCATTCGTTTTGACTGCAACGAACTTTCTGGCGTGTTTGACAACATCGACACGGATCCTCCGTAGATGTTCAGATTGATTCCCCGCTGCTCGGCGGCGATCACCAGAGAAACGATTTCTGTTCCGCGATCAGTTGGTCTCCCTCCCACAGAGTTGCGCGCCAGGCGATCACTTCGCCGGCTTTGCGGTAGGATTCAGAGTCGAGCAGGAGTGAACTCCAGCGATTATACCAGTGATTGCGTTGCACGGTCTGCTCCAAAAGGAACGGCTTCGCTTCTTTGCTGCCGCGGATTTCGACTTGGAGCTTCAATTGCGACCAGTCCGTTGCTTTCGCCTTCCACTGAACGTCGAAGCGGAGGCCGGCGCATTTGTCGGGGTTCTTGCGCAGGAATGACTGGTAGGCGTCGCGCTCGTAAAGACTGGGTGAGAGCGTGTGGCGACCGTCACGGTCGAGCAGGTGGGGCAGCACCTTGATGATTCTTGCGCCGGCAGCCTCCGCGTCGAACGCGAATCCCGCCAGGATCACCATCGGCAGCATCTTCCACCAGCGCACGGGAAAAACCGTAAACGGCGCCGGCACGAAACTCAACGCTGATTTGCCGGTTAAGTGCTTGTTCTTTCCCGATAAAAATGGAAGCATCCGGCAGCGTCTCCAGATGAAAACGATTCTGGTCATTGATGACGATGCCAGTTTCCGCAAGTTGATGGGCAAGTGGCTGACGGTTGCGGGCTGGAACGTGCTCGAAGCCGGCGACGGAGACGGCGGCATTCAGCTCGTCAACGAGCACCAGCCCGACGCGGTGGTTTGCGACCTGCTCATGCCGGGCTGCAACGGGTTCCAGGTCTGTCGTGCCATCCGGGAACGGGGAGGCAACATTCATCAGCCGAAAATCATCGTCACGACCGGCAGCGGTTATGCCACCGACCAGCAGAATGCGATGGAGGTGGGCGCGGACGAATACCTCGTCAAGCCGTTCAAAGGCGACGATCTGCTCAGGATATTGGAGCGCCAGCCGGTGCGTCAGGCGGCCGTGGCAGCGGCGCCCGCGCCGCCCTCGAAGCCACACGCCAGTTTGCCGCCGGATCAGCCGCCGCGGGTCAAGTTCTGGGGCGTGCGCGGCTCGATTCCCACGCCGGGTCCGGGCACCGTTCAGTACGGCGGCAACACTTCGTGCGTGGAAGTGCGGGCCGACGGCGAGATCATCATCCTCGACGCGGGCAGCGGAATGCGCCGGCTCGGCCTGGCGCTCGCCGAGGAATTCAAGGATCAGCCCATCGATCTCACGCTCTTGATCACCCACACGCACTGGGACCATATCCAGGGATTTCCCTTTTTTGTTCCGGCCTACAATCCGCAAAACAAACTGCGCATCCTCGGCTACGAAGGCGCGCGCAAGGGTCTGTATTCCACGCTGACGTATCAGATGGAAAGCCCGTACTTTCCGGTGAGCCTGCAGCACATGCCGGGCAACATTGACGTGACCGAATTGAAAGAGCTCGAATTTCACGTTGGCAAGGTGCGGGTGGAGGCCGCGTTTGTGAACCACCCCGGCGTTTGCGTGGGGTATCGTTTGTTCACCTCCGCCGGTTCCATCGCTTACCTGCCGGACAACGAACCGTTCCAGCGGATGCGCTCACATCCGGGCGGGCAACAGACCTCGGACCGCCTCGAAGCACTGAAATACGCCAGCGAACAGGACCAGAAGGTCATCGAATTCCTGAAGGACGTGGAGGTGCTGATCATCGACGCGCAATACGACGACGCTGAATACCAGTCGCACGTCGGCTGGGGGCATGGTTGTGTCGAGGACGTCGTGGCGCTGGCGATCTTCGCCCGGGTCAAACAGCTTTACCTCTTTCACCACGATCCCGACCACGACGACGCGCAGATTTCCAAAATGCTGGGTTGGGCGCGCCAGCTGGTGGCAATGCACGGCGAGGCTCTTGCGGTTGACGCAGCCCGCGAAGGCCTGGAGTACGTCCTCAAGCCCGCCGCACGATCTTGAGGCGCGACTGGCCCGACCGTCCGGCGGTCCGACGCGGCGTCAAAGGGCCGTTCCTCAATGCATAACGCGTCGGATGCGCCAGAACGCCAGCAGGGAGTAAAAGGCCACCGCCACCGCGTACCCGATGATCCCGAATCCAACCGCAAACGGGATCGACGAGTCACCCGCGAAGTACACCAGCGCACCACCGACGCCCGCCGTGAGCGTTGTCTGGCCAAACAGACAAAACAGGTAGAGCGGCAGGCTCGCGTGGCGCAACTGTTCGACGTGCCAGTCCCGATAGTTTTCCTCACCCAGAGAACGCATCAGCCAGGCGGCCTGAAAATTTCGTGCCGCGACCAAAACGCTCGTGGTGCCGATGACTGTGGCCGCCATCGGCCAGACGGCAAAGAACCCGCACAGAACAAGGTTCAGCGCCGCGCCCCATTTCCAGCCCAGTTTCTTCGCGAGCGGATTGCCTTCCAGCACCATGTTCGGCGTGGCGACCCACGTGCTCAGAAAATCCGCGCCCCGGCTCACCAGCAACAGCATCAGAAAAAAGAAGTACAGGTTGCTGCCGATTGGAACCAGATCGTCCATTACTTTTTCCCGTGGGCCTGTTCCGGCGGAACGAGCACCGGTTCGGTGGTATTGAAGCCGGCGCCGCCGCTTTCCACGGAACGGAAAAAGCAGGATTTATAACCTTCGTGGCACGCCGCGCCGGTCTGCTCGACCTGGATCAAAAGTGTATCGCCGTCACAGTCGAACGCGATGTCCTTGACCGTTTGCACGTGGCCGCTGGTTTCCCCCTTCATCCAGAATTTCTGGCGCGACCGGCTCCAAAAACAGGTCCGGCCGGTTTCAACGGTCTTTTCCAGCGAGGCGCGGTTCATCCAGGCCATCATCAGGACGCGGCCCGACTTCTGTTCCTGGATGATCGTGGGGATCAGTCCGTTCGAATCGAATTTCAATTGGTCGTAAAAACTCATAGTTTTTCACCGCGGCGGCGCGGAGACGCAGAGAATAAGCGGAAATGAATTCTTTTCAACCCTGCGCCTTAGCGTCTTCGCGGTTTAATCTTTTGGGAGAAATGTGAACGCCACCGCCGCCAGGATGCAGACAAACGCGGCCAGGTGATTCCACCGGATGCGCTCGCCGAGATAAAACATGGCGAACCCGCAAAACACCGTGAGCGTGATGATTTCCTGGATGATCTTGAGTTGAGTGGCGGAATACACGGAGTTGCCCCAGCGATTGGCCGGCACCTGCAACACATATTCAAAGAATGCAATGCCCCAACTCGCGAGGATGACAAGCAGCAGCGGCTTGCTCTTGAACTTCAAATGCCCATACCACGCGAACGTCATGAAGACATTTGAGCCGCACAACAGCACAATAGGAAACCAACGGGTTTGGATGAGAGTGTCCATGATATTAAAGCAAAAGACTGTACGAATTTTCAATAGGCCTACTGAGTAGGCGTCGCCTGCATTTTGTATAAAGAAGTGTATTCTGCGTCATCCTTCACTTTTTCGACTAAGAAATCCACCCAAGTTTCCGTGTAGCCGTAATCACGGTGCAGCGAATCATACACACAGAATTCTGGATTCGTCGCGTGCGGATTGGGATCACCGAAGGCGGGACGCGCTTTGTATTTTTTCCAACATGCGGTATGTGTGCCGGAAGTAAATCTGTCTACTTCACGTCCCACTCGGACCACCTTTGGGTTGCCAAGTTTTTGCTGCACTTTTTTCACGATCGCTCCGGCTTTCATTAGATTGAGATTCAATACCTGGACCTGCTTGACCTTTACGATTGCCGCCAACTGATTGATTTGTTTCTTTTGCTCGTCGGAAAGCTTTTCATAATGGACGAACTGGATTGGCGTCGCGTTTTCACTTTGGTGATTTGCCACCTGAATCAAGAAGGCCTTGAAAGCGTATTTGCCGCTAGCTTGGATTTCTGGAGATATTGTGGAGCGATAGCGTTGAATGAATTCCACAATCGGCTTTGAAGTCCGATTACGTTTCACCGCGTCCACAAGACTTTCTGCGGATGGGAAAAGTTGCAAAGAGAACGAGAGGCTCTCACGAATGCAAAACTTGGCCCCAAACTCCTTCTCCAGTAGTTCATCGAAATTCAAAAGTAGAGCTTGGCATTCCCCGAATATAGAGCTGTCCAACTCAGGCATCGAGCGGTGCTCAATCTTATTTCGTAACGGGATGAAAAATTCTAGATTCTTCCTAACGGGATTTCCACTGTCGTTCCCGTAATACCGGCGGAGGCACTCATCCAATTCCCAATGTTTGAAATCACCTTCGATTCTTTCAAACCTCCTGTTCGGTTTCCGATAGAACGGCTTGATTTTTCTCCTGAAAAAGACGGCGTGGAGCAACGATGTCCAAGCAATAACCATGAGGCAAATGTAACCACCGGATTTGAAGTTTACAGCAGGCTTGTTGTAAATCTCCACGGCAAGCAGGGCCGAATCCGTCGCCTTTTCAAGGGACATTCTTACTTGCCTTGGCAGTCCTCTCATACGCTTTGTCAGTGGGCGAGTAGATATTTAACATTTCAAATTCGCACCGGAATATTCTGCTTCGCCAAAAACTGTTTCACCTCGCCGACGGTGTAAGTGCCGAAGTGGAAAATACTCGCGGCGAGGACGGCGTCTGCTTTGCCTTCGAGCAGCACCGCAGCCATGTGCTCCAAACTGCCCGCGCCACCACTGGCCACGACCGGCACGCCAACCGATTCGCTGACTCGGCGCGTGATGACGAGATCGAAGCCCGCTTTCGTGCCGTCGGCGTCAATCGAGTTCAGCACGATTTCGCCCGCACCGAGCGACACAGCGCGTTTCGCCCACTCGACCGCGTCGAGGCCGGTGGCTTTGCGTCCACCCTGAGAGAAGACCTCCCATTTGTCCGGCGCCACTTTTTTGCAGTCGATGGAAACGACGATGCACTGGCTGCCGAATTTTTCCGCGCCGGCGCAAATGAGACCGGGCGTGGCCAGCGCCGCGGAGTTGATGCTGACCTTGTCCGCGCCCGCGCGCAGCATTGATTGCATGTCATCCACCTCGCGGATGCCACCGCCGACCGTGAGCGGCATGAAACACTTTTCGGCGACGTGTTCGATGACCTCGACCATCGTCTTGCGTCCGTGCGCGCTGGCGGTGATGTCGAAGAACACCATTTCGTCGGCGCCCTGTTCGTTGTAGCGCAGGGCGAGCTCGACCGGATCACCGACGTTTCGCAGTTCGCCGGCTTCGGCCTTGCCGAACCGGACGCCGCGGGTGACACGGCCGTCATGCACGTCGAGGCACGGGATGACGCGTTTGGCTAGCATGTGTCAAATCATCAACTGTCGGGTCGCGACATATAGGAGTCGCTCTCTTTGATGACAAGCAATATAAAACCCGTGAGGGAAACCCCATCGTCCGCCGGCCTGGCCGGGCTGCTTGGCTCTCCGGGAAATAATGTGTGACAGACTGCATCAAGTCGGGCTCTTCTCCCCGTAATTGATGGTCATCACGCCACCGAGCAGGTTCACGACACGGACACTGGCGCAGTTCAGCTCGCGCATTTTCGCCGCCACGCCCTGCTGGGCCGGGTAGTGTTTCAGCGATTCCAAAATGTACGCGTGCGTTTGCGCGTCGCCGCAGAACATTTTCCCGAACAACGGCACGAAAGTTTTCAAATAGCCGAAGTAGAGTGAACGCCAAAGCGCATGGTCCGGCTTGCCGAAATCGAGCGCGAGCAGGCGTCCGCCAGGCTTCGCGACACGCCACATTTCGCGCAATCCTTGTTCGAACTTCGCAAGGTTTCGCAGACCATAAGCCACGGTCACAATGTCGAAGCTCGCGTCGGGGAAAGGAATATTCATCGCGTCGCCGCGCACGAATTGCAGATTGGCCGCGGGACGCGCGGAGACGGATCGCCGGGAGCTCCGGTCCTGCGCGACCGACAGCATCGACGCGCTGAAATCCAGTCCGACGACTTTCACGCCTTCTTTCGCCAGCGCGAAGGCCACATCGCCGGTGCCGCAGCAGAGATCGAGCGCGAACGCGCCGGGTCGGGGCCCGGCGAGCAGAACCAGCCGCCGCTTCCAGCCGCGATGCATTCCAAGGCTCTGAAGGTCATTGATGACGTCGTAATGGCGCGCGATGGCGGCGAACAGGTCGTGAACCCTGGAGGCGCGTTGTTCGCCCGGTTCATAAAACTTGTTTGCCATGCGCGGCCAGAGTAACACAAAGGCGGACCGGACACAGTTCTGATCCCCGGTGGAAGCCATCGGAGAATGCCGATGGCCGCGTTCAGTATTAAGCCGGGGTTGCTTTGATCTGGCCCAATGCGGTAACGTCTGGCCGGTGAAACGGAAAATGACGGGTTAGAGCACCTCGGTCTCGACAAAGGCACCTAATTCAGCAAATATTGCCGCCGCGATGGCCGCGACTTTGACCCCAAACGAAGAAGCTCAATTGTTGCAAACAATTGAGATGTTTGAGGTCATCACCCAGTCACAGCCGCTGGATTACCAGTCGTTGGAAATCCTCAAGGAGGCGTATTTCAAACTCGGGCGGCAAAAGGAAGTCGTCAACACCTCCAAACGCATCGCCCAGGCTTATGTCCAGTTGGGACAGTTGTCTTCCGCGATTCTGGAATACGAAAGCATTCTTCAGCGTTACCCGGACGACCCCGACGTGCAGGCGGCGCTGGCGGAAATCGAAAGCAAGGCGAGCAGTTTCGCTGCTCCCGCCGCCGTGCCCCAGGAGACCGAGGCGGCGGAGAGGGCCGCGGTCGGAAGGAAGGCGAAGGAACGGAAAGGGCCGGCGGAGATTGATGACGGCAAGCTGGCGATGCAAAAAATTTTTGTGGACGGCAAGTTGATCTCGGCGGGCGATTTTAACACGTTCTGGCACACGCCGGACCTGCACGACCCACCTGGAACGGTTTCCGACCCGTTCATTCAGCTGCTGGCGGACAAAGGGCTGGTGCCGCTGGAAAAATCGTTGAAACTGGTATCTGAACGTTCCCGGCTGGGATTTTTGCCGCTCGAAAAATACGACCTCGACATCGACCTGTCCCGAAGTTTTCCGCGCGATGTTTGCCAGCGCTGGTGTGTTCTGCCGTTCGACCGGATGAGCAAGTCCGTCCTGGTCGCCACGGCCAACCCGTTCAACAAACAGGCGGTTTGGGACCTTGAAAACGCGACCAAAAGCAGGCTGTTGTGGTATATCTGCCCGCCGGCGGAACTGGTGAAGGCCGTTCGAAAGGCGTTTCGCTGACCGTTAATCGTTTATGCCGCCCATCAAGAGTTTTGGAGAACGCATCGCCGACGCCCTGGTCGAGGATGGCCTGCTTTCGACCAACCAGGTCGAGGAACTTCTCGACCTGCAGAAGAAGGAAGGCACCCGCCTGCTCAAGCTGATCCTGGAAAAATCCTACGTCGGCGAGGTGGACATGGTCGTGTCCATGGGCCGCGTCCTCAACGTGCCGCCGGTCAACCTGGCTCGCATCGCGATCCCCCAGGAAATCGCTGCATTGGTCCCGCGCGAAATGGCCACCAACCACAAGGTGCTGCCGGTTTCCCGACTCGACAACAAGGTTTTCCTGGCAATGGCCGATCCGCTGAATGTGCTCGCGCTCGACGACGTGAAACGCACCACGCGGCTGGAGGTCATGCCGATGATCGCCTCCGAAAAGTCCATCCTGGACAAGTTGAACAACCTCGACAGCGTCCGCAGCACGATGGAGGACATCATCCAGGACGCCCAGCGCCAGGCCGAGGATGACGCGGACGCGGACACACTGGAGATCTCCCGCGAAGTGGCCGAGGAGATGAACCTTGACCAGCTGGCGGCTTCCACGGAGGAGGCGCCCGTCATCAAACTGGCCAACCTCATCATCGTTCAGGCCATCAAAGACCGTGCGAGTGATATCCACATCGAGCCTTTCGAGAAAACCGTCCGTTTGCGTTACCGCATAGACGGGTCGCTCGCGGATGTGACGCCGCCGCCCAAGAACATGCAGGTGGCGCTGACATCGCGGCTCAAGATCATGAGCAACCTCGACATCGCCGAACGCCGTCTGCCGCAGGACGGACGCATGCGCGTCAAGGTCGGCGGGCGCGACATCGATCTGCGCGTCTCCTTTTTGCCCACGGTTCACGGCGAGAAATGCGTGCTGCGTATTCTCGACAAGTCGAACCTCTCCGCCAGCCTGGACAAACTCGGCCTGGATCAGGACACGTTCCGCCGCTTCAAAGCCGCCGTCGATGCGCCGCACGGGTTGATTCTTGTCACCGGACCGACCGGCTCCGGAAAGACCACCACCCTTTACTCGGCGTTGAACGAACTCAACAGTCCGGAATACAACATCATCACGGTCGAGGATCCGGTCGAGTTTCAGATTCCCGGGATCAATCAGGTGCCGACAAAAAAAGAGATCGGACTGACCTTCGCCAACGCCCTGCGCTCGATTTTGCGCCAGGATCCGGACATCGTCATGATAGGCGAAATCCGCGACCAGGAGACCGCCGAGATCGCCGTCGAGGCCGCCCTCACGGGCCATCAGGTTTTGAGCACGATGCACTGCAACGATGCACCGGGCGCCATCGCGCGTCTTGACGACATGGGCATCGCCCCGTTTCTGATTTCCTCATCGGTCATCCTCTCCTGCGCCCAGCGTCTTGTGCGGCGCGTCTGCTCGGTTTGCAAAGAGCCGGTTACCTATCCTCCGAAGATGTACGAGGATCTGGGTATTGACCCGGCTTTTTTCGAGGGTGTACATCTTTACCGGGGGCGGGGATGTGAGCGTTGCAAAAACACCGGTTATTCCGGGCGCGCTGCCATCATTGAGGTCATGACCGTGACGGACGAGATCCGCAAGCTCGTGATTCAACGGGCCAGCGCGCACGAAATCGGCAAAGTAGCCATCGCCCTTGGTATGCAGACGCTGCGCATGGCCGCGCTCAACAAGGTGCGTGAGGGCGGCACAACGCTCGAACAGACTTTGGTGGCAACCGCCAGTTATTGAGCCGAAACCGCGGCCGGACAGGTTTCGACGGGCGACCACCGCACCACACATCCCGCCCGCGGCCCGTCTGGTCGGTTTGCAACGCTCCTTGTTTTTATTCACGTATGCTTGAACTGGAAGCAGCCCTAAACCAAATCCTTTCCGCAGTTCAACCGCTCGAGCACGAAATTGTGGCACTCGCTGGCGCCGCGGGCCGGATAGCTGCGGAGCCGGTAATGTCACCAATTGATTTGCCGGCCTTCGATAACTCTGCGATGGACGGTTACGCGGTGCGCGCCGCTGATCTGACGAATGCATGTGCAGACCGACCTGTCGCCCTGCGATTGACGGGGAAGATCGCCGCCGGCGAAGTGCTCAGCGGCGAGGTGGAGGACGGGACCTGCGTGCGGCTGTTTACCGGATCGCCGTTGCCGACGGGCGCCGACGGGGTTGTCATGCAGGAAGACACCCGGCCCGACCAGGAGCATCCGGACCGGATCTGGTTTTCCGGCGCCGTGACGCCATGGGAAAATGTTCGGCTTCGAGGCGAGGACGTCAAGGGCGGTGCGAAACTTGTGGAAGCAGGGGCCAGGATCGGCGCCGGCCATGTCGCGTTGCTCGCCGCGGCGGGTGTGAGGGACGTCAAAGTCGGCCGGAAACCGCGCGTGGCCGTGCTGGCCACCGGCAGCGAATTATTTGAAAATGGCCGGCCATTGCCACCCGGAAAAATCTACGAGAGCAACCGCGTCATGCTGGCGACACTGCTGATGCGTGTCGGTGCTGTTCCCGAAATCTTTCCACTGGTGTCCGACACGCTCGAGGCGACGCGATTCAATCTTGAAAAGGCACTGACGGAGTGCGACGCGGTGATTACCTCCGGGGGTGTATCGGTCGGCGAATATGATTTCGTGAAGGCGGCCTTCGAAGATCTGGGCGGCACAATCGCATTTTGGAAAATCTCCATCCGGCCCGGTAAACCATTCGTTTTTGGCCGCGCCGGTGGGAGATTTTTGTTCGGTCTGCCCGGCAATCCGGTTTCCGCGTTGGTGACTTTTCTCCTGTTGGCGCGTCCCGCTCTCGCACGGATGCAAGGCGCCACGGAACTCGAACTGCCGAAGTTACCCGGCCTGTTGACTCAACCCCTCGCCAACACGGGCGATCGTCGCCATTTTATGCGCGTTGCGGTCGATGAATCCGGCCGCGTCCGCCCGGCGGGAACGCAGGCTTCGCACATACTGAGTTCGTTGGCGGACGCGAATGGTCTGGTGGACGTGCCTCCTGCGACTGTCATGTCCGCCGGCACTTCGGTGTCCGTGCTGCGTTGGGAATGGTGAAGCGCCGCGATGAACGGCGTTCCGGTGGCTCGGCAGAAAAGAGGAAGAGAGCAGTCCGATTCAGAACTTACGGCGCGGAAACTCCAGCACGGTCGGCCTGGGTTGGATGTAAGGTGTACCGGCGGGCGGCGCCACGGCAGGGGCAAGGCTGGATGGTCCCAAAACTCTCGCGCCCGGATCTGACAGAGCGCTGAAGCGGCCCGGGTCGGTACTGCCGACGTTTCTGAGCGGGTCCAAAGCGTCGCCACCACCACCCGGAAGCTCGCCCAGGCGTGGCGCGATAACTGGATTCAACGCCTGCCGGGTTGTGTCCACTTGAAGATTGATTGGATCGAAATTTGGCAAAAGTGGATTGACGCTTCCGGGGACAGCCAAAAGTTCCCTGAACTTATCCCGATGGTTCTGATCCTCGCGCGAACCTGAAAGAGAGTCGTTCAATCCCGTATTATGATAATCATTGAGCCGGTCCTGCCCTGACTGGGTTCCAAAAAAGCCGCCCGGCACCGAAAAGCCGGCCGTCAGGACACGCGCGGACCCGAAAGGATTATCCAATTGGACGTTCTCCTTGCCTTCCTTCAACCCATCCCGTCCGAAACTCGAATCAAATTTTTTCACGCCGAAGTCGCTTTTTCGGTCAATCCTGTTCCATTCATCAGACGTTTCGTGTGTGCGTTCGCGCGCCGGCTTCTGGCTGCGAGAGTCAAAAAAATTCTCCAATGCCGTCCTGGGTTTTTTGTCCGGGCCGCCCTGGCCCCCGACGCCGAAAACCTCATCCGCCGTCTGCCCACGGTCGGTGTCCCCCGGTCGGGCATAAATCCAGTTTTTTTTGCGGTCGAGCGCTTCCAGCAACCGCGTATTACGGGGAAAATTCGGAAGAGCAACGGACGACGGCGTGACCAGCGGTTCCACGGCGCCGCTGATGGAGTTGCCGCGATCCAGAAACTCAAACGGTTTCGACGAGAGTTCGTCTCTGGGGCGGGTCATCGGGGATTCCACCGCCTGACCAGAAGAGGAGAAATGGATCTGTTCCCGGACCGGCGGCGGATCGGCCGCGTGTGTCCCCGTCGGCGCGAGCGAAGTCGCAGCAACGGCACCCGCCACGGCGGTTCTCTGGCCAATCTGGATAATTCTCGCGAAGTTCATCTGCAACGTGTTATTTAACCACGATCCGGACATTCGTCAAAACAAAGTGTGGCACATTTTGTACGAGACCCGAGGTGGCGCAGGAACCGACACTTGGACGTATCGCCCCGTTCAATCTGCGGCCATAGTTTCCGGCCAGCCTCGACACCGGTCGTTTGCTCTGGAGCTAAAGTCTCCCAAGAGCTTTGTGCAGGGCGTATTGCGCCTTGTTGAATTCTGCAACGGCCTTGAAATAATCCAACCTGGCACGGGTCAGGTCCTGCTCGGCCTGGAGGTTTTCAAGTACAACACCCACCGCGAACTCTTTTCGAGTCTGCGCCAGACGCAACCCTTCTTCGGCGGCGGTGAGCGCCTGTCTTGCCGTTTCAATCTGATCGGATGATGACTGCAGTCTCGTGAATGCTTCCACCACTTGCCGTCCGATTTCGTCGCGGATCTTTTGCCCGGTCAATGTCGTTCCCTGCAATCGCGCCTCGGCGGCCCGCTTGCGGCTGAAATCAAACAAGCCGCCCGGTCCAATCCGCCACCCGAGCCCGATCGAGTAGTCTTCCTGGTCACCGAAATTGCCGGTATCGTTGTTCCTGCCGCCCCCCAATCCCCCGACGGACGCCTGCCCGCCAATTGAAGGAACGAGCGGACCGTATACGGCGCCGTTCTTCGCGTCGCGCGCTGCCGCCACCAGTGCCTGGCTCTGTTTCAATTCCGGTCGGGCGGCAAATGATTCGCGCACCAAATCATCGAGCGGCGCATTGGTGTTCACCAGCGTCAGCGGGGCCAGATCAGAGTCGTTGGCGGTCAGCTCCACCGCCGGCCGGAGATGAAGCGTCTGTGCCAGGCGGGCGCCCGCGATCCTCTGTTGTTCCACTGCCTGCCGAAGCGCGAGCCGGTTGCGTTGTGTTTGCACCCGGACGCGAAGATGATCTCCCTTGAACGCGAGGCCGATTTCGACGGCGTGGCCGACCTGTGTCTCGTAATCGAGCGAAATCGCGGTGGATTCCTTTGCGACGTTCACCGCTGCCTGGGCGAATGCGAGTTCAAAATAGCCCTGCGCAGCGGCCAGCACGGCGTCCTGTCGCTGCGCGTCGAGCGCATGGCTCGCGGCTTCAACCAGTTGTTTCGACGCCAGCGACTTGTAAATAGCGTCCCCCAGATCCATTTGCGCAGTGAGCGCGCCGCCGACCGTGTAGGATTGTTTGTCGGCGTCGAAAATTGGTCCGTCCACGGCTTGTATTCGGTTCTCGTGTCGTCGGTAAGCGGCTCCCGGCGACAGCCAGGGAAAGAATTGGGCAGTCGCGCTGTCGTGGTTTGCCCGCGCTTCGGCCAGCCGTTCGCGCGCAATCTGCACGTCAAGGTTTTGCGCGCCCGCCAGCCGGAGGGTGGTGGGAAGGTCAATGGGAAACGCTTCACTTGCATTCGTGGATTCGTTGACCGCGCCGGATTCGGGCGGTTTCTCCGCCGGAAAAGCGGGAGGCCCGGCCGTCACGCAAACGAACGCCACGGCAATCGCAAATCCTGAATCGCGCTTCGAGAGTTTCACTTCGCTTCCACTACTTTGACCGACTGCCCGTCGGCTAACGTCTGTTGGCCGATCAACACGACCGGTTCGTCGGGTTTCAATTCGTCAAGGACCTCGACGGATACGCCGTCGTTGAATCCGGTATGGACTGCAACCTTTCGTACCTTGTCGCTCACCACGGTAAACACCG
>DATNDF010000236.1 GCA_035607015.1 Candidatus Angelobacter sp.
GGGCTTGTTGGCGTCGATTACGTTCGCGAGGTGACTCACAAGGACACGTTTCTCTGGGATCCGGACGACAAGCACAGCGGGAATTTCGAGCTTATTCGGGGGAATTCTGCGGGCGACGCTCGCGCCGTTCGCGTTCCATTACGGCCGGCTGACATTCCAATCGTCGCCTATGACTTCGGGATGAAATACAACATCCTGCGCCGATTGCGCCAGCGCGGGTTCAAGGTGCAGGTCGTACCCGCGTCAACGCCCGCGGTCGAAGCGCTCAAACACAAACCTGCGGGGATTTTTCTTTCCAACGGCCCCGGTGATCCGTCGGCGCTTCCTTATGCGGTGCGGGCCGCGGGCGATCTGGTGGGAAAGGGCATTCCGATTTTCGGCATTTGCCTGGGCCACCAGATACTTGGCCAGGCGTTTGGAGGGAGAACCTTCAAGCTGAAATTCGGGCATCGGGGCGCGAACCAGCCGGTGAAAAATCTGGAGACCGGACGGGTTGAAATCACTTCGCAAAACCACGGATTTGCGGTTGACGCTGACACACTGTCATCGGACATCATCGTCAATCGCGTCAATTTGAATGACCAGACCGTCGAGGGCATGCGCCACAGGACCAAGCCCGTGTTTTGCGTGCAATATCACCCGGAAGCTTCGCCCGGGCCACACGACTCGACGCCGTTGTTCGACGAGTTTCGCTCGTTGATTGAACGTCAGTGATCCCTTCGGACGTCCTCCGACCTACAAACAGTTTGACTTGACGTGAGCGGTCAGGATAATGCTCCGAACCAACCAGCCTATGGCGAAACTTGTTGTGCTCAGCGAAGGGTTGACCGGATTGACCTACGAACTGAAGGTGGACAAAACCACCATCGGACGTCTTGAAGACAACGCCTTCCAGATCGCCGAGGCTTCCGTTTCCAGTCATCACTGCGAATTGGTTCAACGGGGCAACGACATCGTCGTCAAGGACCTCAATTCCACCAACGGCACTTTCATCAATGGTGAAAAGGTCACCGAGGCCGCTTTGAAGCCCGGTCAAATCCTCCGGCTTGGCCAGGTTGAAATGCGTCTGGAATCAGGCGCAGGGACAGCAGGTGGCGCGGCCGCGCCGGCAAAGAAACCGTTGGAAAAAACGATGGTGATTGGCATCAAGGCGCAGGACCTCGACAAGGGGACGCGCCCGATGAATTTCGAAACGAGCGCCAGCTTTTCCAAGAAGAGCAACAAGGCGAACAGGATTTTTATCGCGGTTGGAACCGTGCTGGTCGTGCTGATCATCGCGGTGTTGATTGTGGCTTATCTTCGCCTGAAGACCTGATCGGTTTTCAGATCCCGCCTTCCTTCAACCACAGCGCCGCCTCGCGGGCGGCGTAAGTGATCAGGATATCAGCCCCCGCGCGCCGGACGGCCAGCAGACTTTCCAGTACGACGGCGCGTTCATCGATCCAGCCACGGGCGGCAGCAGCCTTAACCATGCTGTATTCTCCGCTCACCGCATAGGCGGCGGTCGGGTGGCCGAATTCCTTTTTGACGCGATGGACGATGTCAAGGTATGCGAGCGCCGGTTTCACCATGACGATGTCGGCGCCTTCCCGTATGTCCTGGGCGACTTCGCGCAGCGCCTCGTCGGCGTTCGACGGGTCCATTTGATAGCTGCGTCGGTCTCCGAATTTCGGCGCGGATTCCGCTGCCTGACGAAACGGCCCAAAGAATGCCGAAGCAAACTTGGCCGCGTAAGACATGATCGGTGTCTCAATAAAGCCATTTCGGTCAAGAGCGGCGCGAATGGCGCCAACGCGGCCGTCCATCATATCACTGGGAGCAATGAGGTCCGCGCCCGTCTCGGCGTGGCTCACGGCGGTGCGGGCAAGCAATTTTAATGTAGGATCGTTCAGGATGCGAACGCCGGATTTGTCGCGGCGCACGATTCCGCAGTGTCCGTGGCTCATATACTCGCAGAGACAGACATCAGTGATGACGAGGAGCTCGGGCAGTTCTTTTTTCAGCAGGCGCACGGCCTGTTGCACTGCTCCAACGCGGGCATAAGCCTCGGATCCGCGTTCGTCCTTTCGATCCGGGATTCCAAACAACAACACGGCCGGAACGCCCGCTGCGTGTGCGCGCACGGCTTCCCGCAACAGTTCGTCCGGCGAAAGTTGGAAGACCCCGGGCATTGCTTCGACCGGCCGCCGCACTCTGCGTCCGGATCGGGCAAACAACGGGAGGACCAATTGTTCGGCGCCCAGACGTGTTTCGGAGACGAGGCGGCGTAAGGCGGGGAATCGTCGCAGGCGTCGGGGGCGATAGGTTGGGAACTGGCCGGCCAAAAACGAACTCATGAACGAAGCCTAGCGAAACCAGCTCGTGGCGGCAATCTAGTCTTTGCGTCCGCGGGTCGAAAAGTTATAGTCGTCCATGCTCAAGACGCGGCTTGTCATTGTCGGACTTTTGCTGGCGATTGCCGCAGGCGTGGTGCTGTTTGGCGCGTTGCTCTGGATCCGACAACCTCTTTTTCGGACGCCTCCGAAAATTCAAAATACTGCGACGATCCTCAAACAGGTCCAAACACTTTCGGAGTTGGTCACAGTCAAATACGTACTCGAAAAAGTCGTCATTCTGGAAGACGTCAAGTGGTATGGTGAAAACCGCGTCTTGCTCGTGGCTCACGGGATCGTGAAGGCAGGAGTGGATTTGCAGGAACTCAGGCCGGACGACGTGCGTGTCCAGGGAAACAAGGTCCTTGTCAAACTGCCTCCGGCCAGAATCACTGACGTCTATCTCGACGACCAGAAGACTCGTGTGGTGGATCGTGCAACGGGACTGTTGCGCGCGTTCGACAAAGATCTCGAACAAAGCGCCCGCCGCCAGGCGGTGGACGATCTGGCGCGGTCGGCGCGATTTAACGGCATACAAGGTGACGCCGAGGCGAGGGCGCGCCTCCAATTGGCCAACCTGTTCCGGCAATTCGGTCTGGAGGTTGAATTCGTCAGAAACTGAGAGCAGTCGAGCACGACCGACGGCTCGAGTGCGGTCGGTCCGGACAAATGCCGCTTGGCAAGACGTCATTCGTTTTGTTTAGCTGTGCGCGCCCGATGAAACGGCTGCTCTCCATTCCCCTGTGCTTTTTGTTGATGGCGCCTCTTTTGTCGGAGGCTGCCGAAGAAAAAACGGGTGATCCCGAGACAATTGACATTGAGGCAGTCAAACCGGGGGAAATCGAATACAACTATGAAAAGGGCGTGTGCGTCATCACAAACGACTTTGTGATTCGCTACAAAGGGGCCGTCCTGAGTGCGCAAAGTGCGCGACTGGACGAAACCAACGTGGTCGCCGAGGGCGCGGTCCATTTGCAATATGACAATCAAGTCTGGCGCGGCGAGCACGTACAATACAACTTTTTCACTCGAGAGATGAGCACGGGACGTTTTCGTACCGGGAAAAGCCCGTTTTTCGCCACGGGTGAAGGTCTGGCTGCGACTCCTTCGAAGCGCGTTCACAACTCCACGAATGCCGTCGATAACGCGACGAACGCCCCGGGCCGGAGCTATGGTGTGGACGCAAAGCAGATGAGTTACAGCGCTACCAACGCGTTTGTGACGACCGATGACGTCGAAACGCCAGGCTTCCGTGTGTGCGCCCGCCGCCTGACGATTGTTCCGGGAAAGTATTTTGTGGCCCGCGACGCCGTGCTCTATTTCGGGAGCGTTCCGGTGTTCTACTTTCCCTACTACCGGCGGAATTTTGACCGGCGCCAGAGCAGTTTTGATTTCACCCCCGGTTATCGCAGCGCCTACGGGCCGTATTTGCTGGGCGCGTACAACTGGTATTGGAATGAAAAACTCTACGGCTCGTTGCACGCGGATTACCGGTCGAAACGCGGATTTGGAGGAGGACCGGACGCGTTTTATGATGCCGGCGAACTTGGCAGTGGAACGGTGAGGTACTACCTGTTGCACGATCACCTGCCGGGTTTCATGGTGCTCACCAACGGTTATTTCGTGTCTTCGACCAACGGCCTGCCGATCGATCGGGAGCGTTACCGGCTGGATTTCGCCCATCAGGTGACCATCCGCACGAACCTGACGGCGGCTGTCGTCCTGCGGCAGGAGAGCGACCCATTCGTGGCGCGGGACTTCTTTGAAACGGAATACCGTGACAACACTCAGCCCGCTTCTTTCGCCGAGATCCATCAGCATTGGTCCAACTTCAGTCTGGACGTGTTCGCTCAGCCGCGCGTAAACGATTTTTTTGAGACGATTGAGCGACTGCCTGATGTGAAGTTTACGGGCGAACGGCAACAGCTGGGCGTTTCTCCCTTCTACTACGAAAGTGAGAGTTCCGTCGGCTGGTTCCGCCACACATACGCCAACGATTGGACAAACAATTTTTCCGCGACCCGCGCGGACACATTCCATCAACTGCTCCTGCCACAGACGTTCTTCGGCTGGTTGAATCTGACTCCACGAGTAGGGGGACGATTCACCGATTATGGCGAGGTGGATGGATTCGGGCAGACGAATCGAGAACAGCAACGCTGGGTCTTCAACACAGGCGCTGAGGTGTCATTGAAAGCCTCCCGGCTGTGGCAAGGGGCACAAAACGGGCTCTTCGACGTCGATGGTCTCCGTCACATCATCCAGCCGTCGCTGAACTATGTTTATGTGCCAACGCCGAACAAAGCGCCGCCTCAGCTGCCGCAATTCGACAGCGAATTGCAAACATTGCGCCTGTTGCCGGTGGATTTTCCGGACTATAACTCGATTGACTCCGTTGACAGTGAAAACGTGCTCCGAATCGGGTTGCTGAATAAACTGCAAACCAAACGGCACGACGGCGTCGAGAATCTCATCAACTGGTCGTTGTTCACCGATTGGCGCATCAAACCACGCCCGGACCAGAACACATTCGCCGATCTCTACTCCGACCTCGACTTCAAACCCCGCTCGTGGATCACCTTCAATTCGGAAACCCGTTTCGACCTTAATGACCGCCAGTGGCGGGAGGCAAACCACACATTGACCCTGTCCCCCAACAGCGTATGGAGCTGGTCGGTCGGTCATCGGTATTTGCGCAGCGACCCGCTCCTGGGGCCGGATTCGGGCAATAACACGTTCTTGAGCAGCTTCTATTATCGATTCAATGAGAACTGGGCCGGGCACGTGTTGCACCGTTTCGAGGCGCGAGACGGTACGCTGGAGGAACAATACTACACACTTTATCGCGACTTCAGAAGCTGGACCGCGGCTTTGACCTTTCGCGTTCGCGAAAACCGTATCGGCCCAACTGACTACGGTGTTGCGGCGACCTTTTCTTTGAAGGCCATCCCCCGTTTCAAACTTGGCGACGATCAGAACAAGCCGACGATGTTGCTCGGGGATTGAGTGAAGAACGCTTTTGACCGCACCGCCGTTCGCCGCCACGTGCCGATGGGTGGAGTGCAGATCCGGTAACGAGCCGGGCAATCTTCATTCCAGCCCACGTTTAGCAACGTGCCGCAGCGGCGGGGATCGAAGGAAGCTTGTGATTTTTCGTGAGGGTGATGGAGCGCGCGTTGTCAAACGTGTGAAGATTGAGCGGAAGAGCGGGGATGCCAGTCGAAGCACCGGATTGCCTGCGGCACATGAAAACAGTTCGGCATTGCTTCCGTCTCTCTGGCGGACTATACGCTGAGGGAACACGCAGACACAGTATGGAGCCCACACCCCAACGCCAGGCCAGAATCGACGAGACGAGGACGGCAAAGTGTGGGTCCCGCTGGCGCTCGCGCTGTCTTGCCGCAGGATTTATCGCGTTCTGTTATGGTGTGAGCCTGGCGGCACCGACGCGGACGGAGTTACAGTTCGATGTGTTCATCGGCTACGGCGGGCAGCCGACGGGCATGGACGGCGTCGCGCGTGAAGCGAACTGGTTTCCCGTGGCCGTCGAAGTGCAGAACGACGGCCCGCCGTTAAACGCGATGTTTGAATTGTCTTCGGGACAGATGGGTGGTGGCCAAACGCGGCGCGTGGCGGTGGAATTGCCGACCAACACAAGGAAACGGTTCGTCATTCCCGCCTTCGCCGGTTCCACCACTTACTCGACCTGGGACGCCCGTCTGGTGAACGAGCGCGGCAAGGTGCTTGCGGAGAAGAACGGCCTCCGCCCGCGCGGTCTGGCCTGGGAAAGCATCTTGCTGGGCGCTTCATCGCGGACTTTTGGTGGTCTCCCGAAATTTCCGGAACTCAAGAACAACAACAATCGTTCTCCGATGCAGCCGCTGGTTGTACGACTGCCCATCGAGCAATATCCGGATACCCCGATCGCCCTTGAAGGACTCGACACGATCTATCTGAACTCAGAAAAAGCGCTTGAACTCAAGGTGAACCAGGCGGCGGCCCTGCTGGCCTGGCTGCATGAAGGCGGGCATCTCATTGTCGGCGTGGAGCAGCCCTCGGATGTCAACGCCACCCCCTGGTTGCGTCCATTGCTGCCGTGCGGATTGACCGGCACAGTCTCGCTCAAGTCGAACCGCGAGATAGTCCAATGGTTGAGCACCGGTGACACACAGGATGCTGACTCTTACCGGTCCTCGTCTCAGCGGGTGAATCAGCGGCCCCGGTCGGCGGTGCCATCCCGACCGGTCGGTGACGTGGCCTATCCCGCCAGTTGGCTCGTGCCTGAGGCTGATTTCGAGCAGGTCGAGTTCCCGGTGGCGACGGGGACCATGCGCGACGGCAAGACCGTGCTGGCGCTCGAGGGAACGCCATTGATTGTCTCGGCGAAGCGCGGCCGCGGTCATATCACGGTCCTCATGTTCAGCCCCGAGCGCGAACCGTTCCGGTCGTGGAAAAACCGCGAATGGTTCTGGGCGAAACTCGCCTCGGTTCCGCCGAGCTGGTTCGGCCCGGATTACTTGAATTCGTACGGAGGCTGGAGCGTTGACGGTGTCTTCGGCGCGATGATTGACAGCCGCCAGGTGCGCAAGCTGCCGGTGCAATGGCTGCTGTTATTGCTGGTGGTTTACCTGTTGGTGATCGGTCCCGTGGATCAATACTGCCTGAAACGCGCCAACAAGCAGATGCTGACCTGGGTGACTTTTCCGGTTTACGTCGCGCTCTTTTCCCTCCTGATTTATTACATCGGATACAAGCTCCGTGCCGGCGAGACGGAATGGAATGAACTCCATGTCGTCGATATTCTGCCGCACGGGGAAACGGCAGAATGGCGCGGGCGCACCTACGCCTCGGTCTATTCTCCGGTCAACGCCCGTTACAAGGTCGTTGGCGAGCAGCCGCAGGCAACGTTGCGGGGGGAGATGATGGGCTTCTCCAGCGGCGGACAAGAGGGAAGCCGCGCAGATGTGCTTCAACGCGACAAGGGATTTGACGCTGAAATTTACGTTCCAGTATGGACCAGCCAGTTGTTTGTAAGCGATTGGGTGCAGCCGGGCAATTACCCGTTCAGCGCGACGGTTGAAGCCCGGGGAAGGATCTGGCAGGTCACCGTTGAGAACCACCTCGATCGCGAGTTGAAGGAACTCCGGCTCGTTGTTCGCGAGCGCGTTTATATGCTGGGAAATCTTCCACCGAACAAAATATCCACCTTTTCTGTGGAGCAGAGCGGAATGTCGCTGGGCGATTTCGTGATGCAGAGCGCGGTTCAGTTTCAGGCGGCCGCCGTAAGCCGGCAGAGGGCTTTTGGCGACGACACGTCGCGGCGACTGGAAGTGAATGCGACGAGCCTGGCCGCGATTTCATTCGCTTCCAAGATGATGAACGTCGGTCCATATCAGAATCCGCGTGGAATCGTCTGTCCGGCGGGACTGGATTTGACGCCGGTGGTCGAGCGCGGTGACGCGGTTTTGCTGGCGTGGGACCCCGGACACGCGCCTGCCAACGGTTCCCTGAACCGGTTCAAGACCGCTCGGAGCCACCGCGACACCTTGTTGCGTCTGGCTGTGCCGGTCGCGCAGCCCAGACTGTGAACTTTTAAACCGCCTCTTTCCACCATGTCCACAACCACTCCTCCTGCGGGCAACGTTCCCGCTGTCCAAACCTTCGCGCTGACGCGGGTGTACGGTTCGATGATCGCGCTCAACGCGCTGAATCTGACCGTCAATCGCGGCGACCTCTTCGGATTCATCGGTTCGAACGGCGCCGGCAAGACCACGACACTCCGCATCCTCGCGACTTTTCTTTCGCCGTCGAGTGGCACCGCTCAAGTGCTGGGGCACGACGTGGTACGGGACGCGGACGCCGTCCGCCATGTCATCGGGTACATGCCCGATTTCTTCGGCGTGTATAAAGACATGGAGGTAACCGAGTATCTCGATTTTTTTGGCGCGTGCTACAAAATCCCCTCTGCACAGCGCGAAAAAACGGTCAATGACGTGCTCGAACTCGTCGGACTCAGTGAAAAGAAAGGCGCGCTGATCGGTGCGCTGAGCCGCGGCATGCAACAGCGACTCGGCCTCGCCCGCGTGCTGATCCACGATCCCGCTCTGTTGCTGCTCGACGAGCCGGCCAGCGGCCTCGACCCCCGGGCCCGCATCGAGATGATGGCGATTCTTCAGGAACTTCAGAAGATGGGCAAAACCATCATCATCTCCTCGCACATTCTCAGCGAGCTGGAGACTCTCTGCAATCGGGTCGCCATCATCGAAAAGGGAAAGCTGATATACACCGGACCAGCCCAGGGCGTGCGCGACCAGATGGCTGTCGGCCGTGTTTTCTGGGTGAAAATTGTGGGCGACGAAGCAAAGGCGGTTGAATTGCTCAAGGCTCGCACCGAAATCAACCAGGTGGAACATGCGGAAGGCAGGCTCAAGGTGACGCTGAACGACCACGACACAGACCCGGGTTGTGTCGCCGACACTCTGGTGAGCGGCGGCGTGAAACTGATCGGCCTGGAGGAGGAAGAACTTGGATTGGAGGAAGTGTTCATGCGAGTAACACGGGGCGAGACGCAGTAGCCGGTGTCGGCGATAACGTGAATCAGTCAAGTCGTCGAATCGATCAATGGCAGCTTACGTTCTGTTCCGTGGGGATGATTCAAAAGGCCAGGGATAAATGACCTTCCTGCCTATTGTCGGGCGCGAGTTGCGTGTGGTGGCGCGGAGGCGAAGCACGGGTTTGTTCCGCGATTTTCACCGGCTGGCAGCCGGTGACACCACCTGCCCGCGACGAACGGCTGTATTCGGAATGCCGGGTCATCGGGTACTACGCCCGGTCGGTCGGGCTGCAATTCATGAGTGATTTGTGTGTGGCAGAATGCGCATTACGCGTGCGGAGTGGGACGATGCCGCCCGATCTGGAGACCATGCATTCCTTGCTTTGGATACTCTCTGATCGAATTCTTTCTATCGTCATGCCGTTTCCACGTGATTTCCAGATCCCCGCCTTGTCCTCTGATTGGAGTCATGATACCGGAATGGTTGGTCCAAATGACGGGCGAACCCGGCCCGCGAATGAGGTATCACCATGCGCTGCGCATGGAAATCCTGCTTGCGACATTGCAGTGCGGCGCGGCCGCAGTGGCCCTGGCACAACTGCGGTTGCAACTGGTGAAACGAACTTTTTGTAAAGGGCGCATTCTCATGAACATTCCGACGGAACACTTTGAATCTCATGACAGTCCTGCCCATCGTTGAGCGAGAGTTGCGCGTGGCCGCGCGACGGCGCGCCACTTACCGGATGCGCGTGGTGGCCGCGTTGGTGGCGATCGTCGTGTTCGGATGGATGATGTTGTCCTTTTTGCAAAGCGCGCCGTCCGCGCTTCACGGGCGCTATTTATTTCGAGCGTTGTTCGGTTTGGCCTTCGCTTATTGCCTGTTCATCGGAGCGCGGTTGACAGCGGATTGTCTGAGCGAGGAAAAACGGGAAGGAACACTCGGACTCCTTTTTCTGACCGATTTGAAAGGGCACGACGTGGTCTTCGGCAAACTGGCGGCGACCTCGGTGACTTCCCTTTACGCGCTGGTCGCAATTCTGCCGGTGATGTCGCTGCCGGTACAGCTCGGAGGTGTGACAGCCACGGAATTGTGGCAATCCGCGCTGGTGCTGCTGAATACCATCTTCCTGTCGCTGGCTTCAGGCGTTTTCGTGTCCACGCTGAGCCGCAACGAGCGGAAGGCCATGTTTGCCACGGTGCTGGTGGTGTTGCTGGCGGCGTTTGTGCCGTTTGTCCTGACGTTCGTGGCCGGCATGAGTTTTCCGGGCCTGTTCAACGGTCCCACAGACGTTTGGCCGATTCTCGCAGTCAGCCCCATTTATGCGTTCGGCTACGTTGTTACCAAATCCGCAGCTTTTACGTCGTTCATTGCGCTTCCTCCGGAAAGCTTCTGGTGGTCTTTATCACTGGTTCATTTGTCGGCCTGGCTGATGCTGTTGCTGGCGAGCCGCATTCTGCCGCGCATCTGGCAGGGGCGGGCCGCGAACTCGAAACTGGACCGGCAGCGTGAACGCATGGAACAATGGGCCTATGGCCGGGCGGAGAAGCGAAGAAGGCACCGCGTGCGGTTGCTTGCCATCAATCCGTTTCTGTGGCTGGTAAGTCGCGAACGAGGGAAGCCGTGGTACGTCTGGCTTTATGTCGTGTCGGTGACCGCGACCTGGATTTGGGGCTGGTTCAAATACGGCGACACGATGTTCGACAAAAACGTCATGATCGCCACGCTCTTTTTGTTCCAAACGTTCCTGAAGCTGTGGCTCGTTTCGGAAGCGTGCACGCGCCTTGCGGACGACCGTCGCATCGGCGCGCTCGAACTGCTGCTTTCCACGCCGCTCACGACGGGCGAGATGTTGTGTGGTCAATGGCTCGCATTCCGGCGGCAGTTCGCCAAACCCGTTCTGGTTGTGTTGGTCTGCGAATTCCTGGTCCTGCGGCAACAGTACACCGCTCGCATCGTGCTCGTGAACATGGTCATGCTGGTGGTTGATCTGATGGCGCTGGGATGGGTGGGCATGTGGCTGGGATTGACGGCGCGGAATCTGAACCGCGCCATCCTGGGCACGATCGGTCGTGTGCTCATTTTGCCGTGGGCAACGTTTTACGTCGGGTTGTTCGTGCTTGGTATTTTGTGGCCGCTCGTCGCCGGGCGTCCGTTTCAACCCGGCGTTCGATTTACGATTTATTTCTGGCTTGGGATCGGCCTGGCAACGGATTTTTTCTTCGGTGTCTGGTGGGCGCGCCGCCATTTGCTGAACGATTTTCGCTGGGCCGCAACTCAACGTTTCGATTCGGTCAGAATCGGCAGGTTCCGAGGAAGAACGTCACGCAAGGATGCGGCCGCGCTTCGATCTCCTGTGCCGGTGCCGTAAGCGGCCGGCTGCTTGCCATCAAGATCGTAGAAACGACGCCGGGTGACGACGGGAAACGCGGTTACATTTTCGCTGAATGACTTTTCTGCCCATTGTGGAG
>DATNDF010000237.1 GCA_035607015.1 Candidatus Angelobacter sp.
TCGGTAGCCCGCTCTTCGTCGGGTTCCCGCCGGTTTTCGAGGTGCGGACAGGCGGCCCCGAATGTTCAAACATGAGTAAACTCATATTTTACTTGACCATCCCCGCTGCCCGCATGAATATGAGCGCACTCATTTATGAGCAAAGACACAAAGCGAAGCGGGCGGCGACGGCCCTCCGGCAAACGTGAGCAGAACAAGGAGCGGACAAAGGAGCGGATTCTTGCGGCTGCGCTGGAATTGTTCAACAAGCAAGGATTGGAGGCGACGACGAAACAGATTTCCAGAAAGGCCGGGATCGCCGAGGGAACCCTGTTCAACTACTTCAAGACGAAGGAGGATCTGGCGTTGTTTTTCTTCCAGAAGGAAACACACGATCTGATCGAGTGGTTTGAGTCCCAATCGCGGCTGCGGAAGGCGCCCCTGGCGGAAAAGCTGTTTGCCATCATCCACCGGCAGCTCGAATACATTGCCCCGTATGAGGATTTCATTGGAGCCGTTTTCTTCCGGGCGTTGCAGCCGCGTTCGAAGTTGAGCCCGCTCAGTCTGGATTCGCACGAGCTGCGCGTGAAGTATCTCCGCTTCATCCGCGACGTGCTGCGCGAAGCGGAGGAGAAAAAGGAAATCCCGATGATCGGTGAACTGGGAGCTTATTGCGTCGGGCTTTTCTACATGGGCATGGTGCTGCACTGGCTGCACGACCCCTCGCGCGGCAAACAAAAGACGCTCGCCCTGCTGGACCGTTCGCTCAATCTCGCGAGCCGTGTGCTGAAGAAAGGGGCGTGGGATTGGTGAAAAGGCGCGGCTCATCGCTCGCCCGCGCGGCCCGCATCGTCCAGCTCGGCGCGGGGTTGACGGGAAGCTATCTCGCGCACCAGCTTCAACGTCCGTTCCTGAGCGACGAGAAGAGGGAGGCACGACGCCAGTCGTTGCACAACAGGAATGCAAAACAAGTCCGCCGGGAGCTGCAACATCTGCGCGGACCCATCATGAAGGTCGGTCAGGCGCTGAGCATGCAGACCCATCTGCTCGGGGCGGAATGGATCGAGGAACTGTCCGGACTGCAAATGCAGGCGCCGCCGATGCATCCGACGCTGATGCGCGCGCAGTTCAAGAGCGCGTTTGCAAAATATCCCGAGGAGATGTTTAGTTCGTTCGAAGAGGAGCCTTTTGCCGCCGCGTCGCTCGGCCAGGTGCATTGGGCGGTCACGAAGAGCGGCGATGAAGTGGCGGTCAAGATTCAGTATCCAGCCATTCGTGAAGCCATTGAAAGCGACTTCAGTCTGCTGCGCACGGCGGCGATCGGGCCCCGGATCACGGGGCATCTGCCGGACTCCGTGATTCGTGAAACCGAGCGCGGCATCCTCGAGGAAACCGACTACCGGCGGGAAGCGACAAACCTTGAGCACTTCCGAAAGCAGCTCGCGCCCCTGGAATTCATCCACGTGCCGCGCGTGTATCGCGAACTCAGTTGCGAACAGGTGCTGACAATGTCGCGAGTGCGTGGCGCGCGGCTGCAGGAGTTTCTGAAATCCAATCCCTCGCAGGAGCTTCGCGACAGGCTGGGCGCGGCGCTCACGCGCCTGTTTTTCTTCCAGCTCTTTCGCGTCCGGGCGTTGCACGCCGATCCGCATCCCGGCAACTATTTGCTCAACAACGACGGCACGATCGGCCTCGTTGATTTCGGCTGCGTGAAGTATCTGAAACCCGAGGTCGTTCGCTGCTACGCGCAATTCTGGTCGCGCGAGTGGGTCCACGACGCCGCTCTGTTTGCCGGGATAATTCACGTCATCTTTGGGCCCAAAACTTCGCCGGACGAACCCCGGGTGCGGCGTTGCATGAACGAGATCCGGCGCTTCTACGACGAATTTCATCCTTTGACCGACAAACCGGTCATTCTCGAACTCGGCGATTCAAGGTTCATGGACGGACTCAGCGAACTTGCAAAGACCCTGTTCAAAAACAGATTCCTCTCGCCGGAATTTCTGTTTCTCTCGCGCACGGAATCGGGCATGTGCCTTCTGCTCCACTCGCTCAAGGCGCGAGTCGCCACGACCCAAATCGCGCGACAGTGGATGCCGGCCATTTCAAAAACAAAAAAGGACAACTGCGGCTGAAAGAAAGCTGCGCGGCAGGGAACCGGGAATAAAACAGACATGCCTCCGAGGTGCGGGCGGGAAACTTTTCCCCTAACAGCCAGGTCCGGGTGGACTGACAATTCTTCTTACGGTGGCCCGGGGTATTTCACCAATCCACCGTCAGCTCCGCCGTGGCTGCGGAGCGCGGATCGGCGCGTTCCTGTAAAGATTGGCGGATCACTTCGGTGCGACGCGTTACGCGGCCCTGAAAAACTTCGCGGCCATTGACGGTCACTCGAAGGGGCGAATTCAGATTCGTGAGCCTGTCCGAAAGCCGCAAAGTCACGCCTTTGGGAACGTCGCCCGTCAGAAGAATGGACTGTCCGTTCACTTCGGCGACGATCCTGTTCCCGGCTTTCGCCGCGGCCTGCGGCACGGCCAGCCAGTAGAAACGCGTGTGGGTCACGTCGTCCTGCTGCCACACCACCTTCCCTGGCCAGGGATTGCGCGTGTGCGCCGCCATCCATGGAAGCGCCTCGGCATCCTTGCGATTCATCCAATGCGGGAGACCGGGATAAACCCGGGCGAAATGTTCGTAGCCGCCGGGATCGGCTTCGCGGAGTTTGTCGAGTTCGGCCGCGCGTTCCGCCACGATCTTGTTCCGATCGTAGGCCGCGTCGTTGCCGCCAACGAACAGGGCAAAAGGAAGATTGCGCAGCGAGAGGAGCGATGCGTCATTGGGATGGCCGGCCATCATCGCCGCCGCCGCCCAGCGGTCGGCCATGCGCGGCGCGAGCTGCCACACACCATCCCCGCCTGCCGAGTAACCCATGATGTAAACGCGGTCCGGGTTCACCCCGCGCAACACGACGTAGTCCTCGATCAATCGGTCGAACATCGGATCAATGTGCGCTTCGTGCCAGAGATTCCAGGTGTCCGTCGGGGCGCGGGGCGCGACGTAGATGCCCTCGGCGGGCTTGTAGAGAGAAATCTGGTTGGTCCATTGCCTGTCATTGACGCGGGCCGGGGCGTTGCCGCCGCCGTGCATCGAAATCCACAGGCTGTGTCCGTTGGTGGGAGCCTCACCGAACACGCGTTCTTCCCAGCGCAGAGTTTTTCCGGACAACTCGATGGCCTTTGCCTGAAACTCGTCGGCGCGTTCCTCTTCGAGCTGCGATTTCCTTTCGGTCCACTGCGCGCGAATTGCCGCTTCGGCGCCGGACCGACTGAGGTTTCCGTCCTTCGCAGGCGATGGAAGCGAACAGGAACTCACCGCCAGGACGAGCAGGAGGAGAGTGAATCGAATCATGATCGCGGCCAGGGCGGCCGGAAATCGGCGTGACGCTTTCGTCACGCGGCAAAAGCGATGGTGAAAGAACAGGCTCGTCATTTTTTACACGTTTCAATGGTACCGACTGGCAACGAAAATTACGAATGAATTCCAGATTTGAATTCTCCCGGTAGCGAGCCGCGCTGACACGAAAGTTTCGCGTCAAATTTTCGTTTCACACCTCTTCGACTGCATTTTCAGGACCTGTAACCGCGCCGGCATTTTCGTAACCGTAAGGAAACCGCGAACCATTCGACCGCTTCACCCTCTCCACGCCGGGGAGAGGGACGGGGTGTGGTGCTTTGCCGTAATAGAACACACGGAACGCAAAACTTTAACCGCTGAATGACTGTGATGAACGCTGATTCAAAGGGCTGAAAGCCCGAAAGATGATAGCCCAGGGCAACGCCCTGGGTTCAAAGTCAAAAAAGATTTCCAAGCCCTGAAAGGGTGACAGAACCCTCGCGCATCTCTTCGAGCGTGCCCGGTCGCGCAGGACCGTAGCGCAGGCGGACATCACGCGGATAACGTGCGCCGGCCGGGCAGTCGAATTCGCTTCAACTCAAAAGGCGCGGAGTCGCAACGGAAACCGCGAACCACGCCAACCACGCGAAAACTTCTCCCTCTCCGCCTCGAACGGGGAGATGGCCGGGGCGAGGTGTCGCGATTGGAGGCATCGTGAATATGTCTTACCAAATAGTTCTTGCCTTACGTTGTGAACCACGGCAGACTTTATTCAAATGAAAGAAACGCTATGAATTCAGCCTACGTCACATCCAAAGGGCAGTTGGTTGTTCCCTCGCGCATCCGCCGGCGGTACGGCATCAAACCCGGCACGCGCATCAACTTCGTCGAGGAAGGCGACCGCATCATCTTCCAGCCCGTCACCCGCGAATACATTGATTCATTCTGCGGTGTCTTCAAACTGAAGCCTGGCGAGAAATCCGTGGTGCAGGAACATCTTGACGAGCGCCGCAAGGAACGCGACCGGGAGAACCGGAGGTGAAAACCACTGTTCTGGACGCCTCCGCGCTCTTGGCGATGTTCTTTGGCGAGCCGGGCATGGAAAAAATGCGCGAGCTTTTCCACAAGGCCGCCGACGCTGACAGGCCCATGCTCATCAGCGCCGTCAACTGGGCGGAAGTGCTTTACCGGATGGAACGGAAGCATGGCAAGGAAGGCCTGGAAACCGCGCGCCGGTTTGAGCACACCATGCCGCTGGACGTTGCCCCGCTCGACCGCGAACTGGCCGAGTCCGCCGCGCACTTGAAGAACGAACACGACCTGGGACTGGCCGACGCCTTTGCCGCAGCGCTGGCCAAAAGCAGGAAGGCCGAGCTCGTCACCGCTGACACGGAATTCAAGCCGCTCAAAAAGGAAATCGAAATCGTCTGGCTGAAATAGGAGAAGTCCAGCTCAGGAGATTTCGGGTATTCCAATTTCCTTCAAGTAATTGAATGTCGAATCGTAAAACACTGGCGAACGCGTCGCGTCGCTGGAGTCGCCGGGAGGAATGAAAACAATCATGCCTTGCCTCGCTCGTGTGAGAAGAACTCGGTAGGCATTGCGCAGGTAGTTCTTGCTGTCAGCGTTCTTGATTTTCTGCCAGCGTTTCCCACGAAAATCGTGATAACTCCAGTCCGCTCCGTTGAATCGAAAATCGCCGTCCCACGTAACGCACACCCAATCGAGTTCCAGACCCTGCACTTGAAATTCTGTGGCGGCGTCTTCGAGGTAATAGCTCGATCGCGTGTCATCGCGCTCATTCAGGAAGTAGTGCACCGGATTAACGGACACGCGGATGTCAATCGCGTGAGGTTTAAGCCTCATCGCCTTTGACGAAGCTACCAAGCCGAATCGCTCTGTTCCCCTCGCGCGAGATCGAATCCACTGCTTGGCGGCGTTCAGATTGCGCGTGAGGGCGATTGGATAACGGCTTGCCAGATTCGTGAACGTGTCTCGCGCTTGCTCCTTTTCGCAGTCGAGCAGGGCTTTGACAAATGCCGAGACGTTCTCGGCTCTGAACGACCGCATTGAGACAGCGAGATGCAGACAGTCATCGAAGTCTGTTCGCGCCCGTTCGCGGACAAGTTCCAAGGCTTTACCTGCCGCGTATTCACTGTCCGTGAGTCTGGAAGAGACAAACATTTTCCAGTGTGGAAAGCTTTGATTCACGGCGCTCAGCCAAGCATCTATCCCGGCTTCCCCCCTGTTGATCTCCTGCCCGCCGCCAACCAGGCACACAATCACGGCCCAATCTTTGTGTCGGTCCATGTAGGAAATAAGAAACTCGGGCTCGGAGTGAGCGAAGCCGGGGCGTTTCTTTTTCCGCAGCATGAAACTCGCGGTCTCCTTCAAGTTCCAAGCTCGCTGCGCTTCGTCGAAGATGACGACGTGCTCGTCTGGGCGGCCGGGATCAAGCAACGCTTCATCGCGAAAGTTGTGAACATTTTGAATGAATGCTTTGACGCTTTCACCAATCTGGCCCTTTCGAATCTTCTCGCCTTGTTTCTTTCGTCGCGAGAATTCGTCGCGTGTCAAAGCTTCACGGAGCACGGCCACCAGCGGGGCGTTGCCTGAGAGAAAGACGGCATGTGTTGGCAGGTCAGCCTCACGCCGGCGCGTCGCCAAGTTCAGACCAACCAGAGTCTTTCCTGCGCCCGGCACACCTGTCACAAAGCAGATGCATTTTTGCTTTTTGACCTGAGCTTCATCCACCAGTTCTTCGATGCGACGGGAGGTGACTTGCAGGTTTTGAGCACCAGCGTCGAATCGAGCGATGGCTTCGACAGAGTGTTGGGCATACAACGCACGCGCAGCTTCCACTATCGTCGGCGTCGGGCGATAGGAAGCACAAGACCACGCCTGCGCGTCCAGCGCCGAACCCGAAGCAGCACGCAATGCCAATTCCAGGACACCGCGCAGACCGGCGGTATTAGTCAGGACGGGGCGATAGACCTTGTCTTCGTCAGCGTAAAAGTTGATCTCCGGTGAAGCGGCTGCTTTTGTGACCACGAGGATTGGAGCAATGGCAACATTATGACTGGCTTCATGAAAATTTTTTAGGTCCAGCGCGTAATCCCAAACTTGATCAATGGATGCGCGGTCAAACACTCGCTCACCGACTTTGAACTCCAACGGGAACACGACCGATCCGATTAGCAGAACCACGTCAACGCGCCGTCCCATGCGAGGGATGTTGAACTCGAAGAACAACGAGCCGTCCACGCAGCTAAGTTGCGAGCGGAGGATTTCTATCTCAGCGAGCCATGCATCTCGCTGCGTTGGGATCAGTGCGAAGTCGCAATTTGCGGTAAGCTGGCCCAGGACAGTTTCATCACTCGTCACAATGAAATCGGCAATGGACGCGCCATACCAAGCTCGCAACGATCCCGTTGTTGTGACTATGCCGGACATTTCGCGGCGAAGTATGGCAAGAGAACGCCAACAAGTGAAGGACACATCAGGTGTTAACCCATGAGAAAAGGCGAACGGTTTCCCGTTCGCCTTTCGTGTTTCAGATTTGAATTCGCTCAGTAGCGGTAATGCTCCGGCTTGTATGGGCCTTCGGGCGGCACGCCAAGGTAGTCGGCTTGTTTCTTCGTGAGCCTGGTCAGTTTCACGCCGATGCGTTCGAGGTGCAGCCACGCGCTTGACGACGGTTCTCACACTGCGCAAGCTGCCCTTACTCCATGAGACTCGTGCCCGTCAGCCGGCAAGATTTGATTCGACGCCTGCGTTCGCTTGGCTGGAGTGGACCGCATTCGGGAGCGAAGCATCAACACATGGTCAAGGGCAATGTCCAGCTTACGATTCCCAATCCGCACGGTGGTCGAGAAATCGGGGTGAACCTGTTGAAGATAATCCTGAACGAGGCTGGAATTTCGCGCGACGAATGGCTCAATGCGCGCTGACCAGTTCTCGCGCTGACTGATTGATCCGCGGCAAACCTAACCCGCGCTTCAAAGCGAGGTCTATCCAATCGGCAAGTGCAGATTCCAACTCGGCAAGCGCTTCCCTTTTGGTCTGGCCAGTGGCGATCAATCCGCGGAAGCCAGGAATACGTGCGGCAAAACCCTCCTCCTCACTGAGGAACGAAATCTCCGCGAGTTTCAGGGCTTGTCGCCGATATTTTTCCATCGTTTGCACAACCCGACTTTCGTCCAAATTGCCAGTTGTTTCAAGAACCAAAAAAGCGAACGGGATTTCCGCTCGCCTTTTGAATTCTCGACTCCTCATCCAGCGCACCTTATCCGGCCTGCGGCCACCTTCTTCCCGTGTCGGATGCGGAGAAGGAAAGTTTTGCGGCAAAGCACCTCACCCCGTCCCTCTCCCCAGCGCGGAGAGGGCGAAGCGTTCGTGTGGTTCGCGTGTTTCGCTGTTCAACTCTGCGTCTCCGCGTCCCGGCGGTTAAAATAAAGGAGGCGGACAGATCTCTCCGTTCGCCTTTTGCGTTTTTGGTAGGGCGGCGTTGCTGCGCCGCCCCAATTCCGGCTGCGCGGCAGCGCAGCCCTTCCACAAATCAATACCGATAATGCTCCGGCTTGTACGGGCCTTCGGGCGGCACGCCAAGGTAGTCGGCTTGTTTCTTCGTGAGCCTGGTCAGTTTCACGCCGATGCGTTCGAGGTGCAGGCGGGCGACTTCTTCGTCCAGATGCTTCGGCAGGCGATAGACGCCGACTTTGTTCGTGTCGCGATTTTTCCAGAGATCCAGTTGCGCGAGGCATTGGTTGGTGAAGCTGTTGCTCATCACGAAGCTCGGATGGCCGGTGGCGCAGCCGAGGTTCACGAGCCGGCCTTCGGCAAGCAGATAAATCGTGCGGCCATTGGGCAACACGTATTTGTCGTACTGCGGCTTCACGTTGATTTTCTTCACGCCTTTCAACGTGTTGAGCCTGTCCACCTGAATCTCGTTGTCGAAGTGACCGATGTTACACACGATCGCCTGGTCCTTCATCTTGAGGATGTGGTCGAGCGTGATGACGTCGCAATTGCCGGTGGTCGTCACGTAGATGTCGCCGATGCCGAGCGTGTCTTCGAGCGTGGTGACTTCGAAGCCTTCCATCGCAGCTTGGAGCGCGTTGATGGGGTCAATCTCGGTGACGATGACGCGCGCCCCGAATCCGCGTAGCGAATGCGCGCAGCCCTTGCCGACGTCGCCGTAGCCAGCGACGACCGCGACCTTGCCGGCGATCATGACGTCGGTGGCGCGCTTGATGCCATCGGCGAGCGATTCGCGGCAGCCGTAGAGGTTATCGAACTTGGACTTGGTGACCGAGTCGTTGACGTTGATGGCGGGCACTAGGAGCTTGCCCTGTTCGAGCATCTGGTAGAGGCGATGCACGCCAGTGGTCGTTTCTTCGGAAACCCCTTTCCAATCCTTCACGACTTCGTGCCAGAAATCGGGCCGCTCCTTCGCGACGCGCTTGAGTAACGCCTTGATAACGGCGACTTCGTGATTGTCGCTCGGCGTGTTGACCCAGTTATCGCCGTTTTCGAGTTCGTAACCTTTGTGAATCAAAAGTGTCGCGTCCCCGCCGTCGTCCACGATGAGTTGCGGGCCTTTGCTGCCGGGATGCGTGAGCGCGGCGAGGGTGAAGTCCCAGTATTCCTCGAGCGATTCGCCCTTGTGCGCGAACACGGGGATGCCGGCCTTCGCGATGGCGGCGGCGGCGTGATCCTGCGTGGAGAAGATGTTACAGCTCGCCCAGCGCACGGACGCGCCGAGCTCGGCGAGCGTCTCAATGAGGATCGCCGTCTCGATGGTCATGTGCAAAGAGCCGGTGATGCGCACGCCCTTGAGCGGCTTGGTCACGCCATATTTCTTGCGGATGGACATGAGGCCCGGCATTTCATGCTGGCAGACTTCGATGGTTTTGCGGCCCCATTCAGCGAGCGAGAGGTCGCGAACGGCGAAATCGCCTTTTGTTGCGCCGTTGCCGTTGGTTTTCGCGATCTTCACGCGGGTTGGAGGAAGTTTAACAGTTGGCATAGATTGAAAAATGAATTTTATGGAGCGGAAGTTTATTTCACCGCGCGTTTGAGCGCGCCGGCCTTGTCGGTGCGTTCCCAGGTGATGCTGTCGAGGTCATCCACCTTGCCGAAGTGGCCGTAGTTGGTGGTCTTCGAGTAAATCGGGCGCAGCAGGTTCAACTGCCGGATGATGTCGGCGGGCTTGAAGCTGAAGACCTCGCAGACGGCCTTCTCGATGACTTCGTCGGGCACCTTGCCCGTGCCGAAAGTGTTCACGCAAACGCTGACCGGATCGGGATAGCCGATGGCGTAGGCGAACTGAATCTCCGCGCTCGTCGCCAGACCGGACGCCACGATGTTCTTCGCCACGTAACGGCCCATGTAAGCCGCGCTGCGATCCACCTTGCTCGGGTCCTTGCCGCTGAACGCGCCGCCGCCGTGACGGCCCATGCCGCCGTAACTGTCCACGATGATCTTGCGGCCGGTCAACCCGGTGTCCCCCTGAGGTCCGCCGACGACAAAGCGCCCGGTGGGATTGATGAGGAATTTGGTCTGCTTATCGAGCAAATGTTTCGGAAGAACCCTCTTGATGATTTCTTCGACACAGAATTCCTTGATCGTTTTGTGCCGTGCGTCATGCGCGTGTTGAGTGGAGATGACGACATTTGTGATGCGCACCGGCTGGTCATCGACGTATTGAACCGACACCTGGCTTTTGGCGTCCGGGCGGAGCCACTTCACTTTTCCGCTTTTGCGAATGCGCGTCAGCTCGCGCCCGAGCTGATGCGCATACATGATGGGCGCGGGCATCAATTCCGGCGTTTCATTGCACGCGTAGCCAAACATCAAGCCCTGGTCGCCGGCGCCCTGCTCTCCATGCCCTTTGCCTTCCGCCTCGCGGGCATCAACACCCTGGGCGATGTCGGGTGATTGCGAGGTAATTGCGTTCATGATGAGCACCTTGTCGGCGTGGAACACGTCGTCGTCGTGGGTGTAGCCGATTTCGCGGATGGCCTGGCGGGCGGTGGCGCTGAAGTCGAGCTTCGCCTTGGTCGTGATTTCGCCGCCGACCACGACGAGATTGCTCTTGGCGTAGGTTTCGCAGGCGACGCGGCTGAATTTGTCCTGCGCGAGGCAGGCATCCAGGACCGCATCGGAAATCGTGTCGCAAACCTTGTCCGGGTGGCCTTCGCCGACGGACTCCGAGGAAAAGATGTAATTCTTGCTCATTTAAAGTTCGGGCTTCGCTTTATACAAATGACATATTGACGTATCAAGATTGGATGATATAAACATGGTCCAGCGCGTCAACAGCTATTTTTGGAAATCTGCATGTCGTCCACCCTCAACTCTCTGCGCGCCCTGGCCGATCCCACCCGGCTGCGCATCGTCGCGCTGCTGGCGAGGGACGAACTCTCGGTCAACGAGCTTCAGGAAATCACCCGGCTGGGCCAGTCGCGCATCTCGACGCACCTGGGCCTGCTGCAGGACGCCGGTCTGCTGCAATCACGGCGCGAGGGCAAAAGGACGTTTTACCGGTGGAATGAGAACGCCGACGCCGTCGCGCGCGAATTCATCCAGCTTGCAGTGCGCGGCGCGAAGGAAACGCGCGAACACACCGCCGATCAGCTCAATCTCAAGCGCATCCTTGCGCGCCGGAACGAACAGGCGCAGGTCTATTTCAACCAGATCGCCGGGCGCTTTGACCGCGTTTACGGGCCGGGACGTTCGTGGCAGGCATTCGGACACCTGCTGCTGCGCATCCTCCCGCCGCTTGTCGTCGCCGACCTCGGCTCCGGCGAAGGTTTGTTGAGCGAACTGCTCGCCCGCCGCTGCAAAAAGGTCATCGCGGTGGACAACTCGGAAAAGATTGTCGCCTTCGGCGCGGCCAAGGCGAAGAAAAACGGTCTAAAGAACCTGGAGTTCCGGCTCGGCGACCTGGAAAACCCGCCTGTCGAGGCGCAGAGCGTTGACCTCGTCATCCTCAGCCAGGCGTTGCACCACGCGGAGACGCCCGCCACGGCGATCTGCTCCGCCTTCAAGATGCTCCGCAGCGGCGGGCAGATCATGATTCTCGATTTGCTCCAGCACACTTTTAACAAGGCTCGCGAGCTTTACGGCGACCGCTGGCTCGGATTCGCTGAAAGCGATCTGCATCGCTGGCTGGAAGAAGCCGGGTTCAAGAGAATTGAAATCGGCATCGTGGCGCGCGAGGAACAGCCGCCGCATTTCCAGACCATTCTGGCGAGTGGAGTGAAATAGCCCCATCCTCCCG
>DATNDF010000238.1 GCA_035607015.1 Candidatus Angelobacter sp.
CGCCACCCGCGTCTTGCTGTCCTACGAGTTGCCCCTCGCCGAAGTCATCTACGATTTCTACGACCGCCTGAAGTCCGCCACCAAAGGCTACGGCACGATGGACTTCGATTTCATCGGCTTCCGCAAGGGCGATCTGGTGAAGATGGATATCCTCGTCAACGGCGACCGCGTCGACGCCCTCAGTGTGATCGTCCACCGAAATCTCGCCGAAGCCCGAGGCCGCAAGCTGCTCACCCGGCTCAAAGAAGAAATCGACAAACACCTCTTCGAAATCCCCCTGCAAGCCGCCATCGGTGGGAAGATCATCGCCAGAGAAACCATCAAATCCGTCGGCAAAAACGTCACCGCCAAGTGCTACGGCGGCGACGTCACCCGCAAACGCAAGCTGTTAGAGAAACAAAAAGAAGGTAAAAAGCGCATGAAACGCGTCGGCTCGGTCGATATCCCGCAGGAAGCCTTCATGGCCGTGCTGGAGAGCGGGGATTGATCGCTGTGGTATACTGCTTCAGAGGTAGTGACATGGTTGCCCCATCTGAGTACGAGCAAATCTTCAAAACGATCTCGCGATGGCCTGTCAAGGATCGCGAAGAACTGATCCGGCAACTCAGAGCTGAGCTTGAGCAGCGCCCCAAGTCGAACCACGGATTGACGATGGCCGATTTTCTCGGAGTGGCTCGCGGAACTGGCCCCGTACCTGACGATGAAGAAGTGAAGCGCATCGTTGAGGAAGCGCGGACCGAGCGATACGGTCGATGAAGGTTTTATTCGACGCCAATGTCGTATTGGACGTTTATCTTGATCGCGCCCCTTGGGCGTCTGATTCTAAAGCGGCATTTCAATTGGCGTTGGATGGAAAAATCGAAGGCTATCTGAGTGCGATTTCGTTCACGACGATATACTACCTCCTGCGCAAGCAAGTGGGATCAGCGTTAGCTCTGAATTATGTGATCAAGGCTCTGACGTTATTCAGAGTCGCTGAGGTTGATTACCTCGTTCTTTCTGCGGCGGCGCGTGTGGCAGGCTCCGATTTTGAAGATCATGTCCAGGCTTCATCCGCCGAACTCGCCAGTCTGGATGCAATCGTGACGCGGGATCCCGCTGGTTTTCGTGAAGCGACCTTACGCGTATTGGCGCCTGGCGAGCTTGCTGCATTGGTGAAGTAGAGCGCTTCGTAGTTGGCAGCTTCTAAACCGCGCCTACGATGTTGCCATGGATCTCCAACTCAAAAACAAAAAAGCCCTCGTCACCGGTTCCACCGCCGGCATCGGATTCGCCATTGCCAAGTCCCTCGCGGCCGAAGGGGCGCATGTCATCCTCAACGGCCGCACGCAGCAGCGCGTTGACGAAGCGATCCGGAAAATCAAATCCGCCCACGCCCACGCGAGCGCCACCGGCGTCGCCCTCGATCTCTCCACCGCCGCCGGCTGCGAGCAACTCGTTAAACAACTCCCGAGCGTCGACATTCTCGTCAACAACCTCGGCATCTTCGCGATTAAACCCGCGCTGGAGATCCCCGATGCCGACTGGATGAAATTCTTCGAAACCAATGTCATGTCCGGCGTCCGCCTGACGCGCGCTTATCTGCCCGGCATGCTCAAAGCCAACTGGGGCCGCATCGTCTTCATCTCCAGCGAGTCCGGCATCAACATTCCCAAAGAAATGATTCACTACGGCATGACCAAAACCGCCCAGATCGCTGTCGCCCGCGGCTTTGCCGAAGAAACCCGCGGCAGCGGTGTCACCATCAACACGCTGCTGCCTGGCCCCACCAAATCCGAGGGCGTCTTCACCTTCATGGAACAAATGGCCAAACAGGAAGGCAAAGATCTGGCCGCCGTCGAAAAGGATTTTTTCAAATTCGCCCGCCCCACATCGCTCCTCCAGCGTTTTGCCACCGTGGACGAAGTCGCTGCGATGGCAACCTACCTCGCGAGCCCCCTCGCCAGCGCGACCACTGGGGCCGCCGTCCGCGTCGATGGCGGAGTCGTCCAAGCCGCGTTCTGACGAAAATTGCGTTAGATTCCCGCACAGCTTGCAGCCACGCACGGAAGTCCGCGGCATTTCAAACAAATCTTCAGAAAAGTGTTGACGTTGCGAATTATTGTTAATAATATGTTAGGTATGCAGGATTTACAAAGGGGAACTCATGAACAATCAACAGTCGCACGTTCAATTTGCTCGCGTTTTGGCAATTGCGAGAAAGTACGCATCAGTTCCGGACGTCCCCACGCCGGATTTTGAACACGTCGAAGCACCCGAACCTTCCAAATCTCGGCACCCAACCGGGCTGAGGACAGCCCGGCTCACCGAAGATCATTCGGACCAAACGAACCCAATCGAACCCACCGAAAATGTTCGGAAATCTTCGGGAATGTTCAACAATGTTCTGGAATGTTCAGCGCCGGCCCGCAGCGCGGATTACGAAACGAACCCAAAGCCGGCGCAACTGACGCCCCGGCAGATCGCCGCCGCGCGGTTGCTTGCCCTTGGTCGCAGCGGGCGGGCAGTGGCGCGGGAACTCTGCCTGGAAGAACACACCATCAGCCGCTGGCGGCGTCTGTCGGCATTCGTCGTGGAACTCGACCATCAGCAAAACCTCGCGATGATGTATCGGTTGCACAATTCCCCAGCGCCGAGCAGTAACAAGTCGCAGCCGGAGCAGCGCCATGTTTGAGCAGAAAAAAATCATCGCCGTCGGGCTCGGGGAAATCCTCTGGGATCTTTTCCCCGCCGGCAAACAGCTCGGCGGCGCGCCCGCGAACTTCGCTTATCACGCGCAAGTTTTGGGCGCGCAGTCCTGCGTCGTCAGCGCCGTCGGCCGTGATGATCTCGGCAACGAAATCCTCCACCGCGTCGGCGGCCTGGGGCTCGACGCGTCTCATCTTGCGGTTGACGCAGAGCATCCGACCGGCACGGTCAGCGTGCAAGTCGACGCCGCCGGGGTTGCGACTTACATCATCCATCAGGATGTGGCGTGGGATTTTATTCGCAGTTCCCCCGGGACCGATGAACTGGCGCGGCGAGCCGACATTGTCTGTTTCGGTTCGCTCGCACAACGTTCGCCCGTCTCTCGCGGGATGATTCGGCGTTTTCTCGGCGAGATGCGCGACCAAAGCCTGCGCATTTTCGACATTAATTTGCGTCAGATGTTTTTCGATGAGCCAACGATCCGCCAATCGCTCGCGCTCTCCAACGTGCTGAAGTTGAACGAGGTCGAGCTGCCGATCGTCACTGAACTGCTGAAGTTGCCGGCCCAACCGGATGCTGCAATCGAGTCACTGCTCAAGGAATTCAACTTGCGCCTGGTCGCGTTGACGCTGGGCGGCAGCGGGAGTTCACTGCACACGCGCGAGCAAATCTCTCGGCATGCCGGGTATCCTGTGTCGGCGCTGGCCGACACCGTCGGCGCCGGCG
>DATNDF010000239.1 GCA_035607015.1 Candidatus Angelobacter sp.
CACCCAACTCGCCATGCCGGTGTATTTGCCCGCATCCTGACCCGGGTAGTTTGGCGTAATCCGATCTTCGTGATCATCCGCATACAAGTGCCACGCAAGCTCAAGTTGCTTCATGTTATTCAGGCATTGGATCGTCTGAGCCTGAGCTTTTGCTTTCGACAGCGCCGGCAGGAGCAAGCCCGCCAGTATCCCAATCACTGCGATAACGACGAGCAATTCAATCAAGGTAAAGCCCCGGGGGAAACAACGGTGATTTACCCGCCGGTGTCCGGCCTTTGTTGTCGCTGGCTTTATCATCGTAAGACTGGCGTGCGACTTTCATCGCACGCCCGCAGGTCACGTTAAGCAGCAGCCGTGCCGGATACGAGCAACTTGGCCGCTGGGCCGTTACGGAGACATGAGGAATCCGTGCGCATAATAGTATCCGCTGGGGTGGCCTTGCATCATCCAGTGGTTTCCGCTACCGTCCACGCCTTGATTTCCGCACGGCAGGAAGCACCGAACAACTGACATCAAACCACTGACGATTCAAATGGCTTACCTGAACGATCATTACCTTAAACTGAAAGCGGGTTATTTGTTTCCCGAAATCGGCCGCCGCGTAAAGGCCTTCTGCGAGGCGAATCCGGAAGCGGCAAATCGTCTCATCCGTTGCGGCATCGGCGACGTCACCGAGCCCCTGCCTCCGGCGGTCATCACCGTGATGCACCAGGCGGTGGACGAAATGGGCAACCGCGAAACATTTCATGGCTATGGTCCCGAGCAAGGTTACGAATGGCTGCGGTCGGCCATCGCCAAAAACGATTTTCGTGACCGAGGCATCGACGTGGCCGACGACGAGATTTTTGTCAGCGACGGGTCGAAGTGCGACTGCGGTAACATCCTCGACATTCTCGGCGCGAAAAACAAAATCGCCATCAGCGATCCGGTTTACCCGGTCTATGTGGACACCAACGTAATGGCGGGCCACACCGGCGATTCGAACGAAGCCGGCGCTTACGCGAAGCTGGTTTATCTTCCGTGCCGTCCAAGCAGCGGCTTTATTCCTGACCCGCCGAAGAAGCACGTGGACGTGATTTATCTGTGCTCCCCCAACAATCCGACCGGCGCGGCCGCAACGCGTGGACAGCTTGAAGCCTGGGTAAAGTATGCGTTGGAACAAAAAGCCATCATCCTGTTCGATGCGGCCTATGAGGCGTACATCACCGATCCGGCGCTGCCTCACTCGATTTACGAAATTCCAGGAGCGCGCGACTGCGCCATAGAGTTCCGCAGTTTCTCGAAGAACGGCGGCTTTACCGGGACGCGCTGCGCATTCACGGTCGTTCCGAAATCTCTCAACGCGCAGACCAAATCGGGCGAGTTTAAACCGCTGCATTCGCTCTGGCTGCGCCGGATGACGACGAAGTTCAACGGCGTGTCGTACATCGTCCAGCGGGGAGCAGAGGCCCTTTACTCGGCGGAGGGGAAAACGCAGGTGCGCGCGCTCATTGAGCATTATCTCGGCAATGCAAAGGTGCTTCGCGAAGGCGCGAGGAAGGCCGGTCTCAAGGTGTTCGGCGGTGTGAATGCGCCTTATATCTGGGTGCGCACGCCGAAAGGCGTCACCAGCTGGCAGGCCTTCGACAAAATACTGAACGAAGCGAACGTCGTCATCACACCCGGCAGCGGTTTCGGCTCAAAGGGCGAAGGGTATTTCCGGATTTCGGCATTCAACAGTCGTGCCAACGCCGAAGAAGTCGCACGCCGCCTGCAGGCATTGAAATGGTAAAGCTTTCACCATCCAATGAACGAGCCGCAGCCACGTGGTGGCGAAATTCAACCGGCGCGGTTGCGGCTGCTTCGCGGCGCGTGAAATCAAAAGCAATCATCGCCTCCCTCTGCGTTTGGTTGTCTGCGATGGCGGCGGAACCAGCGCCACCACAGCCGGGTGCAACTGAACGATTGGAACGGGGGCACCTCCAGGCCGTTCACGAGGCCCGGCTGGAATTCGCGCGCGAGCGCCGACCAACGCCCGATTTCGGAGTTTACGAAGATTTCCGCGCGGTCATTCATGTTCATGCCGAGGACGCGCCCCATACCAAGGGCACGCGCCCGCAGGTGCTCGACGCCGCAAAAAAAGCCGGCGTCCGCATCGTGATGTTCACCGACCACGGCGGACCGAAACCGGAGACCTGGCGCGGAATGCGCGACGGGGTTTTGTTCATCGCCGGAGAAGAAAACGGCGGCGCGGGTTTGCTGCGGTTTCCGCATTTTGGCACGGATCAAACCCAGTCCACCAACGACGAACTTCGTTTTCTCTCGCACATCGAGGAGCGTTACGATGCGTCCAGTGACGGTTTCGCAGGGATGGAAATCAGCAACCGCCACACCGATGCCAAACTCGACAAGAGTTTGCAGAACTATCTGCTGGGAGCCGTGACGAACCCCGTTGAATGGAAAATGCTCGTGAGTAATTTTCAGACGTTCCCTGATGAATTCTTCGGCTCGGGCACGGATTATCATCCGGAAATCTTCGCCAAATGGGACCGGGAACTGGAGAAGCACCCGTTCACCGGCATCGGCGCGAACGACGCGCACCAGAACCAGATCTTCCTGGGAACCACATTCGATCCGTATGAAGTGAGCTTTCGCAATCTCACCACGCACATCCTGGCGCGCGAGCTGACGGAGCCGGAGGTCCGGCGGGCGCTGCGCGACGGCCATGCTTACGTGTCGCACGACTGGCTTTGCGATCCCACCGGCTTCGCGTTCGGCGCGGTCAACAATCTGGGCGTCTTTCCCATGGGCGACCCCGCGTTGATGGCGGGCACCACGCGGATCGTGGGCCTCACCCCGTTGCCCGCCAGGTTGAAGCTGATTCACAATGGAGAAAAAGTCTTCGAAGCCGTCGGCACCAACCTGACCTTCACTGCCAAACAGCCCGGCGCATATCGTCTGGAGGCCTGGCTGACCATGGATGGCGAGGAGCGACCCTGGATCTACTCCAACCCGATCTACCTCAGGGCGCCGTCGCTGGCCGACCTGCGCCTTCCTTCACGCGAAATTGCGGCGAACGTGGAAGTCAGGGCGGACATTGACTACGCCGGCGGCGACCCCTCCGATGCCAACAAGCACAAACTCGATTTGTATCTACCGAAAGACAAAAAGTCCGCGCCCGTCTTCTTTTTCATTCACGGCGGCGCCTGGAAATCGGGCGACCGTTCACAATATCTCCCGCTGGGCAACCGTTTCGCGAAGGAAGGCATCTTGACCGTGATCCCGAGTTATCGCCTCGCGCCAAAGCACCCACACCCGGCGCAGATCGAGGACGTCGCGGCCGCCTTCGCGTGGATGGTCCGACATGTCAGCGAATACGGCGGAGACACGAACCGCATTTACGTGGGCGGACATTCCGCCGGCGGACACCTTGCCGCCCTGCTGGCGCTTGATGAACGCTATCTGAAGGCGAGCGGACTCTCTGTGAAAAATATTCGCGGCACGATTGCGCTCAGTGGCGTTTACGACCTCGCAGAAAGCGAAGGCCAGGCCTCGGTGTTCGGCAAAGACAGGAAAGTCCGGCGCGACGCTTCACCCCTGTTCCACGTCAAAAGCCCGGCTCCGCCGTTCCTGGTTTCCTACTGTCAGTGGGATTATCCGACCCTGCCTTTCCAGGCCAGGCTATTTCACGCAGCGCTGCAGAAGGCCGGCATTGCGACGGATTTGCTTTTCGTTCCACGCGAAAGCCACATTTCAGAAATGATCTCCATC
>DATNDF010000240.1 GCA_035607015.1 Candidatus Angelobacter sp.
GGCGGTTTCTCGGGAGGCGGGTTTTCCGGTGGTGGCGGCAGTTTCGGTGGTGGCGGTGCCAGTGGCAGTTGGTAGGAAAGCATGAAACCGAAAGAATTCGTTGATCAACTCGACGACGGCAAAATCGTGGCTGCGATTGCCGAGGCCGAGCGCAAGACCTCCGGCGAGGTTCGCGTTTATGTTTCGCACCGGCAAAGAGAGGATGCACTGGTGGCGGCGAAGGCCCGGTTTGCGAAGCTCGGCATGGCGCGCACTCGTCATCGGAACGCCGTGCTGATTTACTTTGCGCCGCTGACCCACAAGTTTGCCCTCTGGGGCGATGTGGAAGTGCACAAAAAATGCGGCGAAGAATTCTGGCAGGAAATTGCCGGGCGAATGGCCGCCGCTCTGAAGAACGGCCGGTTTACCGAAGCGGTCGTCCTGGCAGTCCAAAGCGTGGGCGAAGTTCTCGCGCGGCATTTCCCTCGCGACCCGGACGATAAAGACGAACTGCCGAACAAAGTCGAGCGCGACTGATCTGTCCTCGCCAATCGGCGGGGCCAGGGCGGGCAACAAAGGGACCGGCGGAAGTTCGAAAGGAGGCATTCGGCGGATTGACGGCGGCAGCTTCACCGCGAAACTCCTCGATAGACGTTTCCCGAAAGTGCATTCTCCCTCGCGGGCCATGAGCGGGCTGACCCGGACCGCCCGTCAGTCATATTTGCCGCGCCTGAAGTTGCAACCGTTTCATACATGCTCCGGACGCCGCGCCCGCGCCGATCAACCCCATAAAAAGTCGAACGTCTTCATTGACGTTTTCGGCCGCTACCCCGGCCCGTCTGTTTATTCGGGGCCTTTTTTGTCCGGGAGCAATTTTTGACTTCGGCCCCGGCGTGGACGCGCATTAAGCTCACGGCCAGATGCGTTTCCTGCCGATTGTAGATCGTGAACTCCGCGTGGCGGCGCGACGGCGAAGCACGCACGCGCTCCGGCTGCTCGCGGCGTTGGGCGCATTCATCATCCTCCTGTGGCTTTGCCTGTTCCCGGTCAGTGGCCAGCCCCCGACTGAATTGGGCAGATCCCTCTTTGCCGCGCTGAACACGGCGGCGCTGACGTATTGCATGCTGATCGGGCCGTTCATCACCGCTGATTGCGTCAGTTCCGAAAAGCGCGATGGCATGCTTGGTCTGTTGTTTCTCACCGACCTGAACAGTTTCGATGTCGTGCTCGGCAAATGGGTGGCCACGTCGCTCGCTGGATTTTACGGACTGCTGGCCGTGCTGCCTTCACTGGCGATCCCGCTGCTGCTCGGCGGCGTCACGCCCGGTGAATACGGGCGCATTGCCCTGGCAGTGGTCAACGCGATCCTGTTTTCGCTCACCGCGGGGATGTTCGTGTCCGCGTTGAGCCGCGACCAAACCAAAGCCATTCTCGGCTCGCTGATTCTGGTTCTGACGTTGAGCGGTCTGCTGCCGGGGTTGGTGGTTCTTGTCATCGACATGCTCCTGGGACGAAGCGCGATCGGAACGTCGTCGCTGATAACGCTGGCCAGCCCGGTTTATACCGCCCAGTTCGCCATGGATGCTGTTTTCAGGTCGAACTCAAGACCCTTCTGGCTGTCGCTTGGCATTGTTCACGGCTTGTGCTGGTTCTTCATGGCCGGCACGACATTGATCGTTGCCCGGGTCTGGAGGCAAGACCCGGTCGAATCGGGAAGATCAGGCCTCTGGCTGTTACGCCTCGGCCGCTCAAAGCGCTGGCAGCGGAAACTGGCGCGGCGGTTGAAAAAAAATCCCATCTTCGCTCTCGCCAGCCGGCAACGCTGGCCGCACTGGGTTTTCTGGGCGCTGGTGGGGATCGTCGCCATCAACATCTACTGGCTCACCGACGGAGTCCGGCGCAACGGCGCCACTTTGCCGTTCTTCCAGCAGTTCAACACGGCCATGTATTTCATCAACCGCGTCTGGCTCGCGGCGATGGCCTGCCGGTTTTTCGTCGAAAGCAGGCGCAACGGCGCGCTGGAACTGATCCTGACCACGCCGATTACGGTCCGGACCATTTTGCGCGGACGCCGTCGCGCGTTGCTACGTTTCTTTTTCTGGCCGGTGCTGGCGATTGCCATGTTGCATTGTTTATTCCTTTATGAGTCGTGGAAGCCGATCGCCCACCAACCCGGCGGTGCGGCGGCGTTCCGCATCTACGGGTTCATGGCCGGTGGAAGCCTGGTTAATTTTTTGACGGACGTGTTCGCATTGAGCGCAGTCGGCGGCTGGCTCGCGTTATCGTCGAAGAAGACTCACTTCGCCGTGTTGACAACGTTTCTATGCGTAACGCTCATGCCGTGGCTGTTACTGCATCCGACCGGCTTGCTGCAAATGCTCCAGGGGAAGTTTCCAGCGCGGTATTATCTGGTCTGGCCGGCGGTGTGGGTGTCGAAGAACCTCCTGTTCATGACGTGGGCAACTTACAAGATCCGAACGCACTTCCGCGCGGCTGCGGCGCAAACGTACAGATTGAAGTCAACAAGCGTCGTCGGCGTTTTTCTCACGGGATCGAACAAACCCCGGAGCCCGGAGGAACCCGCGGGGGCAGTCCTTACTCCGCCACCACCTTGATCGCCCTGGTTTGCTGGGCGCGCTTGCGCTGGTTCTCGTCGAGAATCTTTTTACGGAGGCGCAGGTTCCTGGGCGTGGCCTCGACGTACTCGTCGGAACCGATGTATTCGAGGGCTCGTTCGAGGGAGAGCTTCATCGGCGCGGCGAGTTGGATGCCCTTGCCATCGCCCTGCGAGCGCATGTTGGTCAGCTTTTTGGCCTTGCACGGATTGACGGGGATGTCGGTCTCGCGCGCGTTCTCACCCACGATCATGCCCGCGTAAATGGCGTCGCCAGGTTCCACCATCAGGCGGCCGCGTTCCTGGATCATATTCAGGGCGTAGGCCATGGCCTCGCCGTTTTCCATGCTGACGAGCGAGCCGTTCTTGCGCGCCGCGATATCGCCGCGATCCGGACCGTATTCGTGGAAAAGATGGCTCATTACACCGAGGCCGCGCGTCATGTTCACCAGATCGGTCTCGAAGCCGATCAACCCTCTCATCGGGATGAGCGCCTCGATGCTCACCTGCTCGCCGTGGTGGTTCATGGTGGTGATTTCCGCCTTGCGGCCCGAAAGGTTCTCCATGACCGGCCCCATCGTGTCCTTCGGGATTTCGACGAACAGCCGTTCAATCGGTTCGAGCAGTTCGCCGCCGGCGTCCTTTTTGTAGAGGACTTCGGGCCGGCTGACCAACACCTCGTAACCCTCGCGGCGCATTTGCTCGACCAGGATCGCAATCTGCATTTCACCGCGGCCGCTCACCGCAAAAATCTTCGGGTCGTCAGTGTCTTCGACCCGTAATGCGACGTTGGTGCGGAGTTCTTTTGTCAGCCGCTCCCGGATGTGGCGGGCGGTGACAAGCTTGCCGTCCTTACCGGCCAGCGGACCGTCATTGACGGCGAACTCCATCTGGATTGTCGGCGGGTCAATCCGCTTGGACGGCAGCGCCGGTCGTTCCGGATTGTCCACAATCGTCTCGCCGATAAAAACGTCCTCGAAACCGGTCACGCCGACGATGTCGCCGGCATGCGCTTCCTGGACTTCGATGCGCTTGAGTCCCTCGAAATGGTAAAGCATCGTGACTTTTCCGGCGGTTCGGGCGCCGTTGTTGTGCAGGCACACGGCCGCGTCCCCGACCTTGATTCTGCCGGAGTAGATTTTTCCGAACGCGATCCGGCCGAGATAATCGCTGTAGTCGAGGTTCGCGACGAGCAGTTGAAAACCTTCGCTGGCGTGGGCGCGCGGCGGCGGGATGTGCTTGATCACCGAGTCGAACAGCGGTTCCATCGTACCGCTGGCGTGTTCGAGCTGCTCTTTTGCGTAACCGGCCTTCGCACTGGCGTAGATGACCGGGAAATCCATTTGCTCGTCGGTGGCGTTGAGTGAAATGAACAGGTCCCAAACCTGATCCAGCACTTTCTTCGGACTGGCATTGTCGCGGTCGATCTTGTTGATGACCACAATTGGTTTCGCGCCGGCTTCAAGCGCCTTGCGCAGGACAAAGCGCGTTTGCGCCTGCGGACCTTCCGCGGCGTCAACCACGAGCAACACTCCGTCGATCATGTTCATGATGCGCTCGACTTCACCGCCGAAATCGGCGTGGCCGGGCGTGTCCACGATGTTGACGTGATAATTCTTGTATTTGAACGCGGCGTTCTTGGCCCGGATGGTGATGCCCTTTTCGCGCTCGAGGTCCATCGAATCCATCAGACGTTCCTCCTGGGTTTCGTGCTGGTTGGCGCGAAAGGTTCCCGACTGTTTCAACAGGCAATCCACCAGCGTGGTCTTGCCATGATCGACATGCGCGATGATCGCGATATTGCGGATATGGTTCATAACAAATTCAATTTCAGCCGGACGGGTCACGCCCTCAATGTAGCCGCAAGTTCCGGCCGGCGCACGCGTTTGGAGGTGCCGCGTGCCGTTTGCCCGCGCGGACCGAGCCGCGAAGTGTGGCGGGTTGACGGAAAAGGTCAAGTCTTCGTCCGGCGGATTTATGTCCCGTTTCACAACCACTTAACGCTTGGGCCAACAATGGCATTTGTGGCTAAATTCGGCCGTGTCGCCAAACGGAACACATGGGACCGGAACGGGAAGGAGCGCATGGCGCCTGGCCGCGGTAATTGCGGCGCTGGCGGCAGGGATCTGGTTCTGGCGACACCAATCCGCT
>DATNDF010000241.1 GCA_035607015.1 Candidatus Angelobacter sp.
GCCCTTCGACCAGGAACCGGAATATGTGATCGCCGGAGGCCTGGTGTTTCAGCCGTTGACGAAGAATTTCCTTCGCAGTTGGGGGCAGGACTGGGAACGGCGCGCCCCCTTCCGGCTCGCCTACTTCCGCAACCAGGACCCGTCGCCGGAACGTCCCGCAATCGTGATTCTGTCGCAGGTGCTGCCTGACATTTACAACCTCGGCTACCAGGAATCGCGCCAGCTTGTGCTTGAAAGAGTGAACGGCCGGAAAGTGAATTACCTCCAGGACTTGCAGCAGGCGCTCCAAAAGCCCGTGAACGGTTTCCACACACTTGAATTCATGAAAGGCGACACGTTGCAGCGCCTCGTCCTCGACGCCGCGACGCTCGAAGCAGCGACCAAACGCGTCCTTGAGCGCTATGGGATTGACAAGGAAACCGTCATCGCCTCCTCAACGAAGTAGCATCCACACCCGCAACGCTTCCGTTACACCCCAGGCCTGCGCATCGCAACCGCGCTGCTGATGCGGCGCATCGCCGTCGAGGATCTCCGGAACCTGGCCCGGGCAGCCTTCCTCCATCAGCCGTCCCATGCTCCCGAGATAGGCCTTTGCCGCCGCGACCGCTTCCGGCGCGAAATCCCAGGCGCGTGCCAGTGCTTCGCAGAACACAGGAAACGTCCATGTCCACGCCGTGCCGTTGTGATATGCCGGTTTGCGGTGCGTGTCTTCGTCGCCCTCGTAACGTCCGCAATACGGTTCGGTCGGATTGTTCAGCAGCCGGCCATCGCTGCCAAAAATCGGGAGCGGCAGCGAAACCGGCAGTGGCGCCAGCGATCGCAGCGCGCCGGGCACGACAAGGTATTTCAGGGCCGCATCAATGCAGCGGCGGGCGCGTTCACCGGCGACGAGTCCCAAGCTGATCGCGAACAGGCAGTTGCTGCGGAGTGCGTCGTCCACCCTGGCGCTTGATGCCGGTTCACCGCGTTTCGCCAACAGCGCGTCCGCGAAGTAACCGCTCACGTCCAGCCAGAAATATTTCTGCAATGATGCCTCCGCGCGATCGGCCAGCGTGCCCCACGGTTCACCGTCGGTTTTCGCGCCGGTTCGTTCCATTTGCTTCAACAGACGAATCCACAGCGCCTGGATTTCTATCGGGAAGCCCTCGCGCGGCGTGCCGGCCGGGAAACTGGTGTCCATCCAGGTGAAATGGCCCGGACTCCACAGCAGCGCGGATTCGGGGTCCATGCGAATGCCATTCGGCGTGCCGTCGCGGTAATGCGTCGCGATGCTGCGCAGCACGTCGGCGATCGCGCGGCCCCTCTGATCCACAGTGGTTGAATAAAAACTGTTTCCACACGGGACGGCGATCTCTTCACAGGCCACGCCGAACCACAGCGGCGCGTCCGAGGTGTCCCGGTTGGACGCATCCTCGCCATGGATCGTGTTGGGCAACGTTCCCTTTTCTTCGAACCGCGCGAAGGTCAGAAGGATTTGTTTCACCTCCTCGACCATTCCGGCCACGAGCAGCCCGCGTGAGCAAATCAGCGTGTCACGGCCCCAGTCCAGAAACCAAGGATATCCCGCGATGACGGTTTTTCCCCCGCCTCGCCGGACAACAAACGCTTTCGCCGCCTGCAGAAGTCGCGAGGCGAACGCGTCGTCACCGGGGCCTTTCGTCGCGTCCGATGGGGGAATCCGCAACCCGGGACCCGGAACGTCCTTTTCCGCAGTGACGACGAGCGTCACAATTTCACCCTGGACCAGCGGCAAATCAAACCAGCCCGGACTGTAGGCGTCGCCACTCGCAGTTTGGCCGCGGCTCGCTTCGACCGGATGCGGAATGTTTTCACACCACTCCGGCTCGGGGTGAAACTCGCCGGTATCGCTGAGCACGCGGAGTTGCCTGTCCGGCGCCGGCGTGAACTCAAAACCCGGCCGATCTGGCATCGGTCGGGTGTTTCCGGAAAAATGATTCTCCGTGGTGTCGTTGCGTCTCGTTTCCGAGTGGAAGTTCCGGTCCTCGATGTCCACGCGCACGGTCAGTCTCACACTCCCCGGAGGTACGCGCTTCGTCGCGTCCGCGCTGTAACCAAGCCACAACAAGGTCGTGTTCTGTCCCGCGATCATCCCTGAGGACATCTCAATCTCGACGGTGCATCCGTCGCCGGCGTTGGCCGCGAACCGCCAGCGCGCCGGCGGTCCCGGCTCGAACGCGGCGAGGTTGCCGGCATCGAGTGCGGAAATAAATCCGTTTGCATTTGCCCAAACCCGGATGCGTTTGGCGAAAATGTGCCGGTCCACCGGCACGCTCGAATTCAGGTTTGCTCCGAGCAGACAGTCGTATTTCGAAGTGATGCGTCCCAGATCGGCGCATAATCGCGCCATGCCGCCAGTGCCGTTGGTCAGCAGGACGACCTTCGAGTTCAACTCCCGCATTTCGGATTTCGGAGTTCCCGGCGTTGAGGAGAGAAATCGAACCGCCCCGCAAACCCGCTGGTCGGTGATGCCGTATCGTTCCAGAAACAGCTCCGCATCGCCTGCGATGGGGCGCGGCGGAAAGCAGGCTACGTGACCTTTTCCGGCGGCGACGGATTCCCGTCGTTGCGCCGCGCGCGCGCCAGGTTGCAAGGTCGCGCGAAACGGCGCATCGTCGCGGATCAACAACCAGTGGCCCGGCGGAACAAGCGTGACGCGGCGACGGTCAAGCAGGCTCCACGTTACAACTTGCTGGAATTTATTTCGCGCCATTGCGGCCCTCAAAGCCGCGACGATGTCGGTGCGGGCAAGCTGTCGGTCGAGGTACGCCAGCGAACCCATAAAACGCTGTGCGTCCTCTTCCACGAGCGCGGCCAGCGCGTGCCAGTCATGTGGCCCGATGTTTTCGGGCTCGATTGTTTCGCTCAACGCGGCAACGGCCCAGGCCGCTTGCGCGCTTGCGCGACGATACGCGCCACCGTCCAAGTCTCCCGTTCGTTTCTCAAACGAAAGGCAATAACAGGCGCCGGGGTCGAGAGCGAAGGTCAGTTTGCCATCACTTGATGCTGTGATCTTCGGCGCGGGCTGGCCAAGCAGGTCTTCAAATCTGGCGGCAGGAGCGCGTCGTGTCTCCGCCGCGCCGCTCGCGCCCACAGGCTGGCGAGTGGACGCCTTATTATCGCCCATGGCAATGGGCGCCTCCTGCGGTTTCTCCGCGTCCGTGTTCACCAGAACCAGCACGGCGTCCTGGCCGTCGGCGGACATGCGTTGCAACGCCAAGACCGGCGATTCGACCGGGCTAAGCCGCGTGAGCTTTGCACCGTCGAAGAAACATGGATGCCCGGTGAGCAGACGGTTCAGTTGTTCCAGTTCGGGAATGATGTTGTCAGAACTGCCCCAGGCGAGGCCGGATCGGCCGTGCACGAGAATTTTTTCCGAGGCGAGCCATTCGACGCCACACGTGAAACCGAACGCGCCGTTCACGCTGGCAAGCGCGCAAAGGCGGTTGCGAAGAAGCGACCACGCGCGGCCCTTCTTTGCCAGCCGGTCGTTGTCGTGCGTTTCGCTGTAATGCGCCAGCACGCCGACGCGCCGGCTTTGCTTGTGCGCATGGTCGAGATAGCCGGCCACCTGCGACCCGGAGAATTCCTGGAACAACTCGGAGTAGGCCCACTGCATCCCGCCCTGGGTCAGCAACGCTTCCGTTTCCGTCCAACCGCCGCCGAGTCCTTCGAGCAGGAAAATGGTTCCGGGAAATTCTTCACGCACGCGGGCAACGATGTACTGCCAGACCGGCATCGGCACCTTGTAGCCGGCGTCGCAGCGAAAGCCGTCCACGCCACGCCGGCACCAGGTGAGAAATGCCTCGGCCAGTTCGTCCCAGAGCGCGCGATGCCAGGGATCGAGTTCGACCAGATCCTCCCACGTCACACCCCAGGCGCCGGGACTGGCGAACGCGCCGTCGGGCTTGCGCAAAAACCATTCGGGATGGCGTTCGTGCAGCGTGGAACTCCAGCCGGTGTGATTGATGACCAGATCGAGAAACAACCGCGCGCCGTGCGCGTGGACCGCGTAAGCCAGTTCGCAGAACTGTTCGACGCCGGTCGTTCGCCGGTCGAAGTCGATCAACGCGGGATCGATCGCCGTCAGGTCGAGACCGGCGTAAGGACTCCCGAAGCGGCCGAACCGCGCGAAAGTCGTGGGTGTCGGATTGACGGGCAGCAGCTGAAGAATGCGGCAGCCGAGCGTATCAACGATGTGCGGCAGCTCCTTGATGACGTCACGCAGTTTGCCCGAAGGCGGGATGACTGTGTGCCCCTGTTTGTCCAACTGCTTCGACTGCGCGTCCTGGTGACGATCAACGGCGCTCACTGCGGCTTTTGTTTCGCCAAACAACCGTGTAAACGCGCAGTAAATCGTGTTGGCGGTGCGATAGCTGTCCGGATGAACCGTCACGCCAACATCCGGCCCCTCCGGCCATATCTGCCAGCCACGCCCGTCAACCGCGTAAGCCTTGGCTTTGAAATAGCCGACTTCAGCCAGTGTCAACTCGATGGACCACTCGTTGCTTTCACGTCGCATCGGGGTGTCACGCCACGACGCGCCGGTCATCGGTCTTCTGCCGCCGCGCGAAGTGATGATTTCCCGGCGCAGGTCCGACCCGCGGCCGAGGTTGGTTCGCAGCAGGGCGCGGCAATTCTCCGGCACCGGCCCGCCTTCCGCGCCGCGCAACGTAAAACGAACGCGGTCGCCGACGAAGCGCAGGAGGCACTCGCCGGTCGGCGGAATCATTTCCAGTTTGAGTGGTGAAGCGCCCATGCCGTCAATCCCATTCGCCACTTAGGATTGGCAGGCAGGAGCGAGAATGCAATTCCGGAGGTGAGACGGCGGCAATCGAAGAAATTTTGTCGGCGGCGTAACAAGCTCAGAGTGAAACAAAAAATCATTCAAAACCACATCTTTACCCTTCCCGGTTTCGTCCACGACACTAGCCGCAGCTCCAAATCGCAATCCTATACTCACCGGCGCCTTGAGAGGTGATTTTGTTTTATAAGGGTTTCCCTACGGATCAACATAGGTGCGCACGCGTTCCCAGTCTGGATTGCGCCTAACAAGAGAATCGTCTCTTCTCAACGCGAATTCGTAGTAGCGCTTTAACAATCCTACCTCTCCTTGTCCAGTTTCGGGTAACACGTCACCCCTTGCGCGTCGATCGAAACGTGTTTTCTGCGCAACAGGTTCCTGCCGGCGGGAACATGGAGGGTTGTCCCGGTGTCGTGAAAGAAAGGCTGGCGACCTGAAATCGCCACGGGGAGTCTGCGCCATGCCGTTTTCCAAATTGAGCCTTTCCCTGGCGGTTGTCGAAGGTGTCAAGGCAAGGGGCTACATTGAGCCGACGCCGAATCAACTTCGCGCCATTCCGTTGATTCTCGCCGGACACGATGGCATCGGCAGCGCGCAGACCGGCACCGGCAAGACCGGAGCGTTTGTCTGCGGGTCAGTTTTTTTCCTTAAACTCGTATTTCTGAAGATTAAGTTGTCCCGCGATCTCATCGACCAATAGAGCGACCGACTGCTGCTGGTGCTGTTTTTCATCTTCCAAACACCACCCCAACAGAGGCGTCCCGAGCAGAATCATCCAAAGCCAGGGTTCTAAAGACGCGAACAAGCTGATCAGTAAAAGTTCCCCGAAAAGCAGTAGCCAAAAAGCGAATAACGCTGGAAGTGACCAAGTCGCCTTGAAACGACAGCGGAGAAATCTTTTGTTGTGGCTCAATTCCTCCGCGACCGTTGTTAAGCGTACCCGACTCCAGCGGCTGCCGAATACTTCAACATCATGTGCGCTCCAACCCGAGTCCCATTTGCTTTGCCAGCCACCCAGATCAAGCCCAGACAGGATCCTGTTCAGAAAGGTATATCGGTCGGCACCTTCGTTGGACCAATAGCAACTCGTTTCAACAAGTTGACTTTGATGAATGCGGTCGTCCGAGTCGGCTGCACCGCTCCTTGGTTGCGGTCTGGCGCGAATATCCCAACGCCATCGGTATCGGGCCCACCCGCGTACGACCGGCTGCAGAAAGAAAAGCACCGCCACAAGCGGTCTGGACCAGAACTTCCGTTTCTTTTTCGGTAATTCAGCCTGAATGCAAGCCACAACACAAACGCCGAACGAAGTCAAAACGCTGACCAGCGCGACTGGAGCAAGCTTATGAAAGGAAATCGACAGGGCCAGCAGGGGAAGGTTTATCAACAAATGATATTCGAGTGACGTGCAAAACATGAGCGCAAAAGACGGCGCAGGCGTGTACAATTTCTGAAAAAAACCGCTGCCGAACAAACCGTGATAAACCATGGGCCGGCTGAGCGTGACCCCGAACTTCGAGGCCGAATAGATTCGACCATGCCAGATACCGCCACCGAACGCGCTGAAGTATTCGGGATGTTTTTGCAACAGTAAGGCTTCCGCCTCGCCGTAACCATTCTGCTGCTTTAGATACGCCTTCACCGTCGAGCGTCGATAGTGCCAGACGAACCCTGCAGGACTAAAGCCGATCTTGTGTCCGCGTTCTTGGAACCTCCAGCAGACGTCAACATCATCGCCCGCCTTCCGGAATACGGGATCGAATCCTCGGATGTCATCCAACGCCCATTTGTAGAAACCCATGTTGCATCCCGGGACGTGCTCGGCTTCGCGGTCGGTGAGCATTACGTGCGCCGGCCCTCCCGGCGACACCAGCACCGCTGCCGCGACTGATGAATCCTCGGGAGGAAGGAAGTTGTGTCCGCCGATTCCCTTGTAGTCCCCTCGCAACAGGTCGCCAACAAGATATCGCAGCCAATCGTCGTCCGCTCGACAGTCGGAATCGGTGAAAGCAATGATTTCACCTGAAGCTGCGCCAACGCCAGTGTTGCGAGCGACAGAAAGGCCCTGGTTGCCTTGTCGCAAATAGCGGACTTGAGGATACAGCGACGCGATTTCCAGAGTGTTATCAGTGGAACCGTCATCCACTAGAATCACCTCGTATTCGGGATAATTGAGACGCGCCAGAGAATCCAGGCAGGCTTTCAAAGTGCGCGCGCCGTTGTAGCTGGCGACAATAACAGAGACCTTGGGGAAACGCGGTAATGGAAAATAGGGGGCAACGGCGTACGCTTTTTGCACTGTACGAAACGACTCTTTCGGTTGGCGTGCATGCGTTGTCAGACCGAACTCCCAATCTTCGATTTGCCGACCACTCCGGAACCAATCGTCCGTGAAACTGAAGACTATCGTTCCAGCCGCGCCGGCGCGGAACGCAGCCTCCGTCTGTGACGCCAGGAGCTCACATTTGAGCCCTTCGCCCTCTCTCTTGGAGTCGAACCCAAATTCTCCGAGGACCAGTGGTTTGTCGCCAACCAGTGATTGCAACCGCGCCAGGTACGCTTCAAAAGAGGCAAGCTGGTGCAGGTAAACATTGAAACTGCAGAAATCAATTCCCTGCGGCCGCAGGAATTCTGTTGGAGGAAAAGAGGCGAAAGTGCACAGGGCTTTATCATCGATTCCCTTGGCTTCTTCAACAAGAAGGTCGATAAAGCACTCGACCCTCCTCACGCCGCTCCAGCGCACAATTTCCGCGGGAATCTCATTTACCACACTGTAAGCGAAAACTGCAGGATGAGCCCTGCAATCGGTCACGGCCCGGCGAACTGTTTCCCGGGCGTGCTTTTGCGAGGCGGGTTCCTCCAAAAAACACCGATGTTTTTCCCACGGAATGTCGATCAATAACTTCAAACCGTGTTCCAACGCTAGATCCAAGACCCAGCGCGGAGGGACGTAGTACACGCGGAGCAAATTGGCTCCGAGTTCACGATGTTGTTGGAAATCATTTGTCGTTTGTGCGGGCGAGGCAAAAAACTCGCCGCGATCGTTTGGAGCAAAGGGGCCGTAGGTCACGCCTTTCAGGTAGAACTTCTTCCCGCAAAGGCGAAAAAATTTACCGTCCACGTCCGCTCTTCCTTCTGCACTGTCGAAAACCTGCATGATTACTGTGGCGCGCTCACTTGCACGTGAGCCGGCTTTAAACCCGCGCGGAGCGTCTCCCGCGCATATACGATGCCCCTCGTTCGACCGGCCGATGTATTGTGGAGCGCGTATGAATTCGAGTGATCGTCCGCTCCGATGCAAGGGCAATTGGAATTATTCTCCCTCGACCATCTTGAGATCTCGCGCAAGGTTTCTCTCCGACCTTCTCTCCAGTTCATTGCGGACTGACCAGTGGAATTTCCAAACGAGGCTCTCCGGATGCTGGTTTGACGGATCGACCAATGGGAACGTTCTCTCCAGATCATCCAAAAGCGTTCTTTCAGATTGTTTCTCCAAGTCGCGGAGCAAACGATCATATAGCTGACCCGCTTGTTGCGCATACCCCTTCGCTTGTAAAGAAATGAAAGCCTCGCGCAGTCGCACATGCCTGTCCTTTTGAACGTCAAATTGTCGGACCACCATGACACTGCAAAATATCAACAAAAAAAAGAAAACCAAAACAAACCGGTTCTGGCGTGGAAAACGCATGACGATTTTGTACTGAAGCGATCCGTACTTCGCAACGCAATTGCGTCCCAACGACCAGTCGCACACTGCGGAAACCGTCTCACGGCTTCTGGAGGAGCGCCGTATTCTTTCACCGAACCCAGTCTGCCCGGCGGCAAACGCCCATGTTGTTGTTTTGGGGGGCAGCACCCAATGCCGGCACTCAGTGGGAATTATAACCCGATCTCGTTCGTTCCAAAAGTGCCTCGCAGATTCCAGTCCAGACTGTTTAATTCGTTAACAGGTACCTATTACTAAGATCGTTTCACTGAGACTTGACGGTGTAAACAAAACTGAACAGTAGCGCCGAAAAGTGATTTCATTTGTTAATCAGTATAACCGTTTCAGATTTATGGTTCGGGCTGTTTTCCCGCCTTCGTAGGACTCAAAAGACCAAGATACTTGGCGCATTGATTGCTGATAGGTTTGGCAGAGACGTATGAGACATAATCGAAAGCCAGACTTTACACACCGCACAGGTCGTCAAGGGTTTACGTTAATCGAACTCCTGGTGGTCATTGGTATCATCGTCGTTCTCAGTCGCCTACTGCTGCCAGCCTTGGCGCGAGCGAAACAAAAAGCAACCCAAGCCAGTTGCATGTCCAACCTGAAACAGTCCGGGGTGGCCTTGCAGATGTACACGGACGATCACGAAGATTATTTGCCTGGCCCGTGCTACAGCGGCGCGAGAGCAAGCTACGATGTGAACTCAAGCACG
>DATNDF010000242.1 GCA_035607015.1 Candidatus Angelobacter sp.
CAAAGTAAAGCGGCGTCGGCCGGCCGCAAAATTCCTTCAGGTAGTACTCGAACTCGCGCTGGAACTCAGGATCTTTCTGCGCGCGGTGATACTCGTCCTCCAACTCCCGCAACGCATGCATCAACGTTTCGGGCACAAAACGCCCGCCATACGGACCGAAGTGACCCTCGAGATCAGGAAGGTTTTGACTGGCAACTGCGTTCATGTAGGCAGGCTAAACAACAACGAGTGGATTAGAAAGTCAGAAAGTGGGCGATCCACGATACTCTCTCCGACCAGGTTACTTTTCCACTTGCTCCGCCGCTGCCTTTGCAGCTGCGACAAATTTCCACATCTTCGAGGGGTCTTTCTTCCCCGGCGACGATTCCACTCCGCTGGAAACATCCACGGCGTAAGGCTGTGCTTTGCGCACGGCGTCGGCGACATTCTCCGGTGTTAATCCTCCGGCGAGGATGATCGGCCGCCCAAGTTTCTTCGCCTCGACAGCGAGGCCCCAGTTGAACGTTGCGCCCGAGCCGCCCAGCTTGTCCGGCACGTAACCGTCCAGCAACCACGCGTCGGTCCTGTAAGCCGGGAGCATTCGAAGTGAGTCCGGGTTTTGGATCCGAAACGCCTTATAGACTTTGAGCGGCGAAAATTTCCCACAGAACTCCGGCGGTTCGTCGCCGTGAAATTGCAAAGTGTCGAGGCCGCACCCAGCGACGTGTTTCCGAACCACTTCTTCGGCTGCGTCCACGAAGACGCCGACTTTTGCAACGAACGGCGGCAATTGGCGGGCGATCTCGCGGGCAGTTTCGAGAGAAACACTGCGCGGACTTTTTTCGTAAAACATGAAACCGAGCGCGTCCGCGCCGGCGTCCACAGCCGCCAATGCGTCGTCGAGACTGGTAATCCCGCAGATTTTCACCCGCACGCTCATGCCGCCAGTGTCGTTGAAGCGCGAAGCGCCGCCAACTACGAAATGACCGGCCGGGGCCGGCCACGGGCGAGGCATCCGGCGGAATCACGCCAGATCGAGACCCAGCAGTTCTCCGATCTTCACCTGGACATTGCCGCCGCGCATGAGCGATTCGCCCACGAGAATCGCGTCCGCACCCGCCCGCTTGAGCCGGCGAACGTCGTTGCGGGTGTTGATGCCGCTTTCGGCGACCAGCAATTCTTCCTTGCCGTTTGAGGTGGCACGCATTCTCGCCGCCAGCCGTTCGGTGGTGGCGAGGTCCACCTTGAACGTTTTGAGGTCGCGATTGTTTGCGCCGATGAGTGATGCGCCAACTGCCAGCGCCCGCTCCAGCTCGGATTCGTTGTGGATTTCCACCAATGCGGCCACACCTGCTTCGGTTGCGATCGAATGAAACTGTTTCAACTGATTGTCCGTCAGGATCGCCACAATCAGCAGGACCGCGTCTGCGCCCCATTCAACGGCTTCCAGAATCTGTCGTTCATCGATGATGAAATCCTTGCGCAGCAAGGGTAGTTTCACCGCTGCGCGAATCTGGCGGAGGTGATCGAGCGATCCCTGGAAAAACTTCTCGTCGGTCAACACCGACAGACAGCTCGTTCCCGCCGCTTCATATTCCCGGGCGATCCGGACCGGATCAAAATCGGGACAGATCACGCCGGCTGATGGCGACGCCTTTTTAACCTCGGCGATCAGCGCGATGTCGCCGCATCGGGGTTTGCGCAGCGCTTCGATAAAATCACGCCGCTCACCGCGTTCGAGCAAGGCGTCGCGCAGGTCACCCGCCGCGATGATGCGCGACGGCAGCCGCGTGATTTCCCGGCGCTTCTGCTCAACGATGGTGTCCAGAATGTTCACGATTCGGCTTGCTGCAGTGGTCAATTGCGACAACTGACCAGAGGCGACAGATTACGTTCATTCCTCGTCATCCTTGATTCCCTGTATCCGCTTCGTCGGCCCGCCCACGCGAAGCCATCCGTTCACGAACTCGTCAAGGTCGCCGTCCATCACGGTCTGCACATTGCTGGTCTGAATGCCGGTCCGGAGGTCTTTGACCATGCGATAAGGCTGAAAGACGTAGCTGCGAATCTGGTTGCCCCACGACACGCTGCCCTTCTCGCCATAAAACCGCTCCAGCTCCGCGCGCTTCTGGTCCTCGCGCAACGCGTAAAGTTTCGAGAGCAACAGCTTCATCGCTGCCGCCTTGTTCTGCATCTGCGAGCGCTGCGCCTGTGACGCCGCCACCATGCCCGTCGGGAGGTGCGTGACGCGTACGGCCGTTTCCACTTTGTTGACGTTCTGACCGCCTTTGCCGCCGGCGCGGTAAGTATCAATTTGCAGTTCGTTGGGCGGAACAACGAGTTCACCCTGTTGTTCGATTTCCGCGATCACGTCCACGCTGGCAAAGCTCGTGTGCCGGCGCTTGTTGGAATCAAACGGCGAGATGCGCACCAGGCGATGCACGCCCCGTTCGGCCTTGCAAAAGCCGTAGGCGTTTTCTCCCTTGATGAGCATCGTGACGCTTTTGATGCCGGCCACTTCGCCCGCGAGCGCATCGGTGACCTCGATTTCCCAGCCGCGCCGTTCGCACCAGCGTTGATACATCCGCAACAGCATGTTCGCCCAGTCGCACGACTCCGTGCCGCCCGCGCCGGCGTTGATGCCCAGGATGCAATTGTTCTTGTCGTGCGGACTGCCGAGCAGCACGCGCAGCTCCAGCGCGTCGAGTTCCTTGCTGAACCTGGCAAAGTCGCGATCAAGTTCCTGCTGATGCTTGAGCTGTTCCGCCTCCGGTTCAGCCTCGGCCAGCTCGACCATGACCCGAAAATCATCGAGTTGCTTTTCAGCAACCAGGAGGGGATCGATTTTCCTGCGGAAGGAACCGGCCTCGTCGATCAGCTTCTGCGCCTGCTCGCGATTGTTCCAGAACGTGTCTCTGGCCATCTCGGCGTCGAGTTCGCCGAGTCGCTTCTGCACTTTGGCGACGTCAAAGAAACCTCCGCATGTGGGCGAGTTTCTCACCGGCCGTCGTCAACTGTGCTTTAATGGCATCAAACATATGAGAGTTGAGATACTGTTGAATCATCCGAAACGCAAAGGGAAATTGCGAGTGCTTCATTTCCTTCTCGACCGCACGCCGAACCCGTGTCGGTCGCCGTGTGGGCTCGTCCCGGGCCCTATCCGGCTTGACCACGAACACCGGCATCCTTCGTAGTCTTTGTTGAGGTTCACTTGAATCACAGGCGAACAAAAAGCAACGGCAGGCCAAACAAGAGAAGCCATAACGAACCCGGCTCAGGAACCACGAGCGACAGGCTGAAGGATTGAAGGCCGGTCAATGGCCCGGGAGGAGTGTGATCTTTCTTCGAAAACGTGGATAGGGCTTTCCAAGTTTTTGTTGATGTTAGTTTAAGTGAAATGGTTTTCAAATTCCACAGGGGATTGGTAGCCCAAGGCGCTGTGGAGCCGCTTAGGGTTATAAA
>DATNDF010000243.1 GCA_035607015.1 Candidatus Angelobacter sp.
AATGATCGGTGTGATCGTGGCTGATGAGAATCAGATCGGCGCGGGGGATTCCCTGGTATAACACGGCAGAGCCCACCGGATCGTTGTAGATCATTTTTTCGTTCCAACCCATGACGAAGCTGGCGTGGTTGATCGGATGAATCACGACGTCGCCGTTGGTTGTAACGAGGTGGTCTCCGGTCAGCACGTTGGTCGCTGATGCCAGCTGTTCGGCGCGATAAAAGCGCCGGCTCAGATAAGGCGCGGCTGAATCCGTGTGCTGGAGCGAGCCACCGCCGAGAACGGTGAGGAACGATTGCCACTGCGGCGGGTCGGTTGAAACATCAATCCGGTAGGCGAATCCGTTCGAACCGCTGAATTGCAGTGCGATTTCGCTGTTTGTCAGGTGTTGAATCCCGGTGAACTGCGGGGCGTTCTGTGCACAGAGGAGTCCACCGCCGCAGAACAGACTCACGACAACGGGCAGAATTCGCGCGCAGTCCAAGCGGGTTTTCATGGGAAGTCGCCAGCAGTGGGCCATGGACGCGCGATGGCGACAAGCATGGCTGTCAGGAGTTCGCACAACGCGTCTGGAATCATTTCGAACCATCTCCCGGCGGATTACGACAGGACTTTTTTCGCGTCGTCCGGCACGGTCACCGTGGTTGTGCCGACATCCTTGATCTCGATGGTGGTGGTGCGGTCAACGTCACGATCGTTCCCGTTGAAGGACACTTTCCCCTGCACGTTGAATTGGATTTTCGAGAGCACGCCGTCCGTGATCCAGAATTTCACCGACCCTTTGGCACCGCTGATCTCCGGCGCGTTGCCTCCGCGACCCCGGCCGAATGTGAGCAATGATTTCGCGCCCTCCTCGGTCAAGTCCCCCGAGTAAGCACCTTCCGACGATTTCAGCTCCTTCGCCTTGCCCGCGAGGTCCTCTGCCTGTGCGGCGGGGGCTTTGAAGTTTTGCAGCATCCGGCCAATAAAACGCGCCGGATTTCCCTGACCACCGCCGGCATCCGCCGTCGCTTCAGCCAGTGACTTCCAACCCTCGTTGGGTGTCTTGATGGCGCCCTTGCCGCCTTTGAGGACGGCTTCGAGGGTGTTGTCACCCCGGGTCATTGACAGAAAAGTATAGCCGTCTTTCTCGGTTTTACCCTCCGTCGGTCCGGGACGAAATCGTCCGCCACCGCCTCCTCCGGCCGCTTCGGTTGTTGTTTTCCAACTGTAATTGCCTTTCTCCGCGAGTTTCCTGGCGGCGTCTTTGACTTCGTTTCCGGAGTCCGCGGCGAGCAGAGGACCGGTTATCAAGACCAGCGTGACTAACAGAACGTTTCTTTTCATAAGAACCTTTCGGTGGTTGGAGTTTGTTAACGAACCGGATGTGGATGCAAATTGTGTGGTCACTTCTCCGCGATGCAGTAAAGGTATTCGTGTCCCCTCAGGAAAAGCTCGTTTCCAGCGAGCGCCGGCGAGGCATCGAATTTCTCGTCGAGCTTGTTCGTCGCGAGCACCTCCACTTTGTCGGACTGTTTAATGACAACCGTCGTGCCGTTGCGGCCGGTCAGATAAACGCGCCCGCTTGCGCCCACGGGTGACGCGTAAACTCCCTGCAACGCCTCCAGCCGTTCTGCGTCAATCAATGGGTTGCCGGATTTGGTGTCCAGACAGGACAGGATCCCGTTGTTTCCGGCGAAGAAGTAGAGCCGATCGCCGTAGAGCAGCGGCGAAGGCACGTAAGGCGTGCTTTTGTTGCGCGTCCACGCTATCGCGTCCGTGCCGGTCAGATCGCCCGACCGGTCGAGGTGAATCGCCAGCAGCGCATTCTTCTGGAACCCGCTCATCACGTAAGTGATCGCGTCCGAAGCAACCGGACTTGGAATCGCATTCGGCCCGAGTCCGGCGCATTCCCACAACAACTTTCCCGAAGCGAGATCATAACCGCGAACCTTGCGCGTGGCTGCGGTCACTATCTGCGCGTGGCCGTCGCGTTGCACGACCAGCGGTGTTGCCCAGGAAGTATCCTCTTCGCGAGGCTGGCGCCACAACTCACGGCCGGTCTCCTTGTCAAGCGCGGCAATGAAATCGTCACCTTCGTGGTCCCAATTGACGATGATTTTATCGCCGGACAAGGTGCACGAACTACCCTCGCCGAAGGACATTTTTATCCGCATCCGGCCGAAATCCTTCTCCCATTTCAGATGCCCCTCCAGATCATAGCAATGCAGGCCGCGAGATCCAAAATAGGCGAACACAAGTTTCCCGTCGGTCATGGGTGACGCGGCCGCAAAGCTCCCGTCGCCCTGCCGGACCCCCTCATGAGGTACCTCTTCTCGCGCCACTTTCTGCCAGGCAGTTTTTCCGGTCTCACGATCAAGGCACAACAAAACAAACTGATAAACCTCGTTTGGCTTTTCCGAACGCATTCCACCTCGCTGCCTTCCTGACGGCCCTCCCGCCGCGTCGCCGGCGCCGGGCTTGTCCGTGGAGGACTCAACTTTTTTGCCCGTGGGAATTGCCGTTTGAATGAAGACCCGGTTGTCCCAGATGACAGGAGTTGCAGAACCACTGCCGGGAATCCGCACTTTCCACTTCACGTTCTTCGTCTCGGTCCATTCGACCGGCGGATTCGCGCGCGGAGTAACGCCATTGGCGAGCGGCCCGCGCCATTGCGGCCAGTACTGCTCGGCCGAAGACGAAGCGGCGTGCAATGCCGGGGTCGCGAGCGTGAGGATGGCAACGACGACGGCTCGCGCCTGAGCTGGAGCAGAGCAGGGTTGGGAGTTCATATCATACCATGCGGTTCAAGACTGAAACGATGCCGGGGGCAAGGGTGCAAGTTCTGGTGACGGTTCCATGGCGCCCCGTGGATTCGCGCTTGGTATCATTGGCTCGTCGAGCATTCATC
>DATNDF010000244.1 GCA_035607015.1 Candidatus Angelobacter sp.
GCTCGCGATCGGAGCGCCGCGCCGTTCGCCCGGCGGCGACACGTTCCGAATCCCGGCGGACGTGACGCAAGAGGAGCGCGTCGAGGGGCTGCCGATCGGGACCCGCGGCGGCACGTTGATTCCTTACACGTTTCCGCGGGATGGCGAATACGAAATCCAGATCCGATTGACGCGGGATCGGAACGACGAAGTCGAGGGCTTGCACGAGTCCCATGAGGTCGTCGTGCTGCTCGACCGCGAGCGCGTGGCGTCGTTCACGGTCGCGCCGCCGAAGGACAGGAATTTCGACAAGGTGGACCAGCATTTGAAGGCGCGCATTCCGGCGAAGGCCGGCCCGCATCAACTCGGGATCACGTTCGTGAAGAATCCGTCGGAGTTGCTGCAAACGAAACGCCAGCCTTATCAGGCGCACTTCAATCTGCACCGGCATCCGCGCATCGGCCCGGCCATCTACCAGGTTTCGATCAACGGCCCCTACGAGTCCACGGGACCGGGAGACACGCCGAGCAGGCGGCGGATTTTCGTTTCCAGGCCGGCAAAACCGGAGGAAGAGGAACCCTGCGCAAAGCAAATCCTGTCCACGCTGATGCGCCGCGCCTACCGTCGGCCGGTGACCGACGCCGATCTGGGAAAGCCCCTGGAATTTTATCGGAAGACGCGGGCGAAAGAAGGCTTCGAAGCCGGAATCGAGACGGCCTTGAGCGCGGTGCTCGCGAGTCCGGAGTTCCTGTTCCGTGTCGAACAGGACCCTGCCGGTTTGCCGGCGCACACTGCGTACCGGCTCGGCGACCTCGAACTCGCGTCGCGCCTCTCCTTTTTTCTGTGGAGCAGCATCCCGGATGATGAACTGCTCGATACGGCGATTCGCGGCGAGTTGCACAAGCCGAAGGTGCTGGAGAAGCAGGTGCGACGCATGTTGGCGGACGATCGTTCGCGAAATCTGGTGAACAATTTCGCCGAGCAATGGCTTTACTTGCGCAATCTGGAATCGTTGACGCCGGACCTGCGCCTGTTCCCCGACTTCGATGACAATCTGCGCCAGGCGTTCCGCCAGGAAACCGAACTCTTTTTTGAAAGCGTGATGCGCGAGGACCGCAGCGTGCTCGACCTGCTGAAGGCGGACTACACGTATTTGAACGAACGTCTCGCGAAACACTACGGAATCCAGAATGTCTATGGCAGCCGCTTTCGTCGCGTCGCGCTGGAGAAGGACAGCGAACGCGGCGGCCTGCTGCGGCAGGGCAGCATTCTGACCGTGACGTCCTATGCCACGCGCACCTCGCCGGTGATTCGCGGCAAATGGATTCTCACCAACATTCTTGGGACCCCGCCGCCACCGCCGCTGCCGAACGTGCCCGCGCTGAAGGACAACACGATCTCGGCGACGCTTTCGGTGCGCGAGCGGCTGGCCGAACATCGCGCGAACGCGCAGTGCGCGAGCTGCCATAACCTGATGGACCCGGCCGGCTTTGCGCTGGAGAATTTTGACGCGGTCGGTCGCTGGCGGACGTTTGAAGAAGGCCGGCCGATCGACGCCTCGGGCGGCCTCCCCGATGGCAGCAAGTTCACCGGCGTGTCCGGACTCGAACAAGGTTTGCTGCATCGCCCGGAGATTTTTGTCGGGACTCTGACGGAAAAACTTCTGACCTTCGCGCTGGGTCGCGGCGTCGAATACTACGACGCCCCGGCGGTCCGCCGGATTGTGCGCCAGGCGAAAGCAGATGACTTTCGCTTTTCATCGATTATCCTTGGAATTGTGAACAGCACGCCGTTTACGATGAGGAGGACTTCACCGTGAGTCGCCTCACATCAGCAGCGGACCTTAGTCGCGATGGCGTACGAGCGTTCCAGGTGGAACAGGCCGCCGGTCCATTATGCCGGGCTACCAGCACGGCAGCCGGGCGCGTTCGGCGACCATTACCATTGTGTCGTCCCGGCTGCTCACGCACTCAGATCGACGGCAAGTTGCCGCCGAAGACGGCCAAGTTGGCCGTTCCACCCGGACCAAAGACACTGCCATTGCTGAAACTGAACGCTTCGAGTGGTGTTACGCATCCGAGAATCGATTTCACAACCGCTCGCAAATCCAACCAAACCCCAACCATGAGGTCAGTATGAGTTTCATCACGAAAACAGCCATGCCCCGCCGCACGTTTCTGCGCGGCATGGGACTTACCCTGGGACTGCCGTTGCTCGAAGCGATGGTTCCGGCGGCAACTCCTTTGGTCAAAACCGCGGCCAACCCGGTGCGCCGGCTGGGCTTCGTCTTCATGCCAATGGGCTGCGACATCACGCGCTGGACTCCGTCCGGCGAAAAGCTGGACGCGCTTACGCCGATTCTCAGTTCGCTGGAGCCGGTCAAGGAACACGTCACCGCGATCACGAATCTCGAATTGCAGAACGCCTACCCCGGCAGCCACGCCACGTCCAATTCGGCGTTCCTGAGCGCGGCCAAGGCAAAGTTGACCGAGAGCACCGATTATTATCTGGGAACCACCGTCGATCAGATCGCCGCCCAGCACATCGGCCAGGAGACGCAGTTGCCCTCACTGGAACTGGCGATGGATTTGATGCAAGTGGTCGGTCAGTGCGACAACGGTTACGCCTGCGTTTATCAGAATAATCTTTCGTGGTCGTCACCGACGACGCCGCTGCCGGCGGAGGCGCATCCGCGGATTGTTTTTGAAAACCTGTTCGGCGAGGGTGGAAGCGTCGCCGAACGCCGCGCCGCGCTCCAAAAAAAGGCGAGCCTCCTCGACTGGTTCAACGAAGACATCGCCCGCCTTCAACACAGGCTGGGGCCGGACGATCGCGCCAGGGTGAGTCAATATCTCGACAGCGTCCGCGAAGTCGAGCGTCGGATTCAGAAGGCCGAGGCCGACGCCGCGGACAATCCGCTGCCGGACCTGGACCGGCCGGTGGGCGTGCCGGCCGCCTACGCCGATCACGCGCGATTGATGTTCGATTTGCAATTGCTGGCGTTGCAGGGCGACGTGACGCGCATCATCACCTTCCAGCTCGCGCGCGAAACGAGCAATCGCACCTACCCGGAGATCGGGGTGCCCGATCCGCACCATCCGCTCTCGCACCACGGCAACGACCCGGACAAGATCGCGCGCATGGCGAAGATCAACGCGTTCCACGTGTCGCTGTTCGCGGAGTTTCTCGGGAAACTGAAGGCGACGCCGGAAGGGAATGGCACGTTGCTCGATCATTCGCTTTATCTTTACGGCAGCGGCATTGGCAATCCCAACGTGCATGACCACACAAACCTGCCGATCCTGGTCGCCGGCGGCACCGCGGTCGGAATGAAAGGCAACCGCCATATCAGGTATGAAAAGCCGAAGCCCCTGGCCAATCTCCACCTGACGCTCCTCGACAAAGTGGGCGTGCACCTCGACAAGTTTGCCGACAGCAACGGGAAGGTGGATGAGCTGTTTGAGCCGCTGGCGGTTTGAACGGACGATTAACCCGGACATCCATGCATGCAGTGCTCAGGTCTAATTCAGGCGAAGCCGAGATCGGCATCCAGTTTGGAGCTGCCACGGAGTACGCCCACGATCCTGGATTCGAGTCGCGCCTTGAGCTAAAAGGATGTCATTGGGATGGCGATCATACGTTCCCATTTTCAACCACGATAGATGGCCTTTGGCTGAGGGCCGACGATCTCGAAGCACTCCGTGATCACATCGCAAAATGGGTCAGTCTCCCAATGAATGAGTTGGTCTCGGATGGACTGACGAGATGTTTTCAGTTGGCGCGTCTGCCGGGTCAGCGCCTTTCGGTGCAATTCGGGCCGCGCTCGGATCTCGTTTCAGGCCCGAACCCGGTCGTTTCGATTGTTTTCTCTGCAGGCAAGCTTAGCGGTGAGTTTCACTTTGTGACGGATCAGTCCTGCCTCAACCTGTTTGCGCACGAATTGCAAGCGTCATTGCTTTGAGCACATGAAACAATCCCTTAGACGTCTGCTTTTGGCGATTCTGCCGCTGGCGGTCACCTCATCAGCACTCGGCGCTGATTCCCGCTTGGCCGACGCCGCCGAGAAATCAGATCGCGCAGCCATCCGCACGCTCCTTAAACAACACGTCGATGCGAACGCGCCCCAGGCGGACGGCATGACGGCGTTGCATTGGGCGGCGTACAAAGACGATCTCGAAACGGCGAAGTTGCTGTTGAAAGCGGGTGCCGACGCGAAGGCGACGAACGGTTACGGCATCACCGCCCTCTCGATGGCTTGCGTGAACGGAGACACCGAATTGGTGGAGTCGCTGCTTGCGGCCGGCGCGGACCCGAACACCGCTCTACACGGCGGTGAAACCGTGCTGATGACCGCCGCGCGCACCGGCAAGCCCGGGCCGGTCAAAGCGCTGCTTAAGCGCGGCGCAGACGTGAGCGCGAAGGAACGTCGCGGACAAACGGCGCTCATGTGGGCCGCCTCAGAAGGTCATACCGAAGTCGTCGAACTGCTGCTCAAAGCCGGCGCGGACATCCACGCGACGCTGCCGGACTCCGGTTTCACTCCCTTTTTCTTCGCCGTGCGCGAAGGTCGGACCGGTGTCGTTCGCGCCTTGTTGAAGGCGGGCGCGGACGTGAACGAAACGATGCAGCCGAAGAAACCAAACGGCAAGGGTCCAAGGAAAGGAACCAGCGCGTTGATCCTGGCGGTCGAGAACGGTCACTTCGAGCTGGCGGTCGAGTTGCTCGAAGCAGGCGCGGATCCGAACGATCAGCGTTCGGGTTTCACCGCGCTTCACGCGCTGACCTGGGTCCGCAAACCGAATCGCGGCGATGGCGACGACGGGGACCCGCCTCCCATTGGGTCCGGAAATCTCAGCAGTCTTCAGTTCGTGAAGGAACTCGTGAAACGCGGTGGGGATGTAAATGCGCGCCTGAAGACCGGCAGAGGCGGACCAGGTCTTTACACGAAACTCGGCGCCACACCTTTTTTAATGGCGGCCGGGACCGATGATGTCGCGCTCATGCGTCTGCTGGTCGAGTTGGGTGCCGACCCATTGCTGGGGAACGCGGACAACTGCACGCCGCTAATCGCCGCGTGCGGAGTCGGGATCGGCGGAGCGGAGGCGGATGAAGTCGCCGGAACAGAGCCGGAAGTGCTCGAAACGGTGCAACTGCTTTTGAAACTCGGCGCGGATGTCAATGCGGTCGATGGCAACGGGGAAACGGCCATGCACGGCGCGGCCTACAAAAACATGCCGAAGGCGATTCAGTTCCTTGCCGATCATGGCACGAAAATCGAAGTCTGGAACAAAAAGAACAAATGGGGTTGGACGCCATTATTGATCGCGGAAGGCCATCGTCCAGGAAACTTCAAACCTTCGGCCGAAACCATCGCCGCGCTCCATCGCGTGATGCTGGCCGCAGGCGTAACGCCGCCCGCGGATTCGAAACCGGTCACTGCCGAGGCGCGCCAGGATTATCCCGCCGACACAGCGAAGAAGCCCGCGCGTTGACGTGTGTTGACCTACTGAAACAACTGCGGCGCGAATTCGTTGAGGTAATTGCGCCAGTTAATCCACGTGTGCGCGCCTTCGGTCTCCTTGAATTGCACATCGAAACCATGCTTCTTGAACATCTCGACCGTCGCCCGTGAAGTGGCGATCAGGAAATCGTCCTTCCCGGTGGCGAACCAGAACAGTTTGAGTCCCTTCTTCAATTTTGCGTCGTCAAGGATCGCCTTGTGCTGTTCCTCGAAGCTCGGACCTTGTGGCGCGCCGCCCGGTCCGCCGCCGGTAATTCCAAAAATCCCCGAACTGTAAACGCCGAGATAAGCGAACTTGTCGAGATGAGGAATTCCGATGTTCAGCGTCTGTCCGCCTCCCATCGAAAGTCCGGCAATAGCGCGATGCTGCCGATCGGTGTAAACCCGATAGTGCTTCTCCACGTGCGGCATGATGTCGCTCACAAAATCCTGCGCGAACTCGTCAACCGTGGACCGCGGCCCGCCGAACCGGAACGCGCTGGTGTGCCCGGCAGGCATCACGACCACCATGGGCTTGGCCTTCCCCGCGGCGATGAGATTGTCGAGAATGAAGCCCGCGCGGCCGACCGAGGTCCAGGCTTCATCACAATCACCGGCTCCGTGCAACAGGTAGAAGACGGGGAACTTGCCCTTGCCCGATTCGTATCCGGGCGGCGTGTAAACGTGCATCCGTCGAAACCTCTTCAACGCCGTCGAGTAATAGGTCACGGCGGAAACCGCCCCGTGGGGAACATCCTTCGTGTCCATGAAGTCTGCGCCCGGCACATGCACCAGACTCCAGATGTTGTTGTTGGATTCGCTGATGTTGGAACTGCGCGGATCAATCACTGAAACGCCGTCCACGTTGAAGTTGTATCGGTAGGCGCCCGGCTCGATGGGGCCAAGCGTGACTTCCCAGACGCCGTTGGTTCCTTTCGTCATGGCAGCGCCCTGGCCGTTGCCCGGAATATCGCCGCCGCTGAGTCGCACGGCCTCCGCCTTCGGGGCAAGGATGCGAAACGTGACGCGCCGGTCGGCAGAGACCTCGGGTGACACTACCTGCGGGCCCTGGGGGCCGCCGCGCTGCGCCTTTGCGGAGAAAGGGGCCGTGAGCATTGCCAGCATCGCAACCGCAAGGACGGAAACGTTCATTCTTTGGGTATTCATGGTTACGATAGCGACAATCGCCGTGTCTCCGCGGTTACACAAAAACCTGAACCAACCAAGCGAGAGCATTTCAAGGAGGTTCCCGTCCAACCCTGCCTGCAATGACCATATGACCCCTGAGAAAGGACCCATTATGAAATTGCGAGCAAAATGGATGGCTTTCCTGTGCGCGACTCTCGTGCCGGTTGCAGCGTTCGCCTTGAGCCGCCCCATCGGGCGGGACATCGAGTTACCCAAGGACTACGACCCGGGGAAAGCAGAGGCGATCCGGAAAGTCGTCCGGGATGAAAAATTCCGGTTCGTTGACGGAATAGTCAGTTACTGGCCGCCGGACTGGGGCACGCGGTTGAGTTTTGAAGGCGACGCCGCGTCGCTCAACGAATTCTTCGCCGAACTGCGCAGGCTCGACGGAATCGGCCTTCGCCTGATTCTCTATCGGGGCCGGAACGACGAGCTCCGCCGTGACAGCGCCTGGCAACTCGATTATTCACACGCGCGACCGGACCAACTGACCCTTTACCTCAATCTCAATTCAACCAATCTCGATTTCTACAAGGTCACGTTTCCGGAATGGCCGGCGAAATAAGCCATGCCGCCCGCGCCCGCTGCGCCGTCAATCACGAGCGTTGTCGAGCCCCAGACGGACAATTCGCGCGATCAATTGCGGATAGGGGAGGTTTGCCTTGAGGGCGGACTGCGCAAAGTCCTCGTCTTCGGCAAGGATGGGATTCGGGTTGGCTTCGATGAAATAGACCTCGTTGTTAGGAGTAAGGCGGAGGTCGAGGCGCGCATAGCCGTCGATGGTGAGCAGATGGTAGATCCGTTTGCAGATCTGTTCGATGCGGACGGCAACGGTGGAATCAATGTCTTCGGCAAAACGGTTTTGCAGTCCCCACCGCCTGCGGTACTCCTCATCCCACTTCGCCTTGTAGGTGGCGATCTTCGGCTCGTCAGGCGGCACCTCCTTGAATACGAGTTCGCGGATGGGAAGAGCCTGGAGCCGGTGGTTGCCGAGAATGCTGACGTACAGCTCGCGGCCTTCGATGTATTCCTCGGCGATGGCGTCATTGTCGTATTTCTCGTGAATGAACTGCACGCGCTCCTTGAATTGCTCGTCCGTCTCGACGAAGGACGCCTGCGAAATTCCGTAAGAAGCCTCCTCCTTCAACGGTTTCACCAGGATGGGAAACCTGAGCCGTTTGGGGCGCGCAAAACGTTTGCCGCGCGCGAGGGTCACGAAATCCGGTGTGTGGATGCGATGGTAACTGAGGATCTTCTTGGAAATGCCCTTGTGCTTGCAGAGCGTGAGCCCGGTGGAGCCGCAGCCCGTGAACGGCAGACCCTGCATTTCGAGAAACGATGCAATGTTCTGGTCGAACGCGCGGTTGTTCTTGAACTGGTCGGCGAGGTTGAAGATGAGGTCCGGCTCGAAGCTCTGCAGTTTCTGCCGCACCAGATCGAGATCATCGAAGATGGCAAGATGCCCGGTGGTGTGACCGAGTTCGGCCAGCGCCTTCAGGACGTTCGCCTCCGTCTTCCAATCCTCGGTCTTGAGTTCCGCGCTCAGGTCCTGATCGACGGCAGTCGGTGCGATGGCGTCAAACAACGCGAGAACTTTGAGCTTCTTTTTCACGGTTACTTGGTGCGCTTGAATTTGCCGGTGAACAGATAGTTCATCACCAGCGTGGTGGCGTAGGCGGACACCTGCAGGTTCTGCTGGAGATCGTCGTTTTTGACATGAAGGTCGAGCTGATCGCAACGATCAATCAGCCGCACCAGCAGCTTGTTGACGCGATATTTCTTTTCGTTGGTCCACTGACAGACTGAGTCCATCAACTGCCGGCGATGCCGGCGCAACCACGCGGACGCCTTCAGGCGGCCCGCGACGTCGGGCCCGGCGGCAAAAAGTTGTTTCAGGTCGTTGTCGTAGAAATCAGGATAGGAGTCCTCGTACTGTTTGCGTTTTCGCGCGTAGTAGGTTTTGAGTTTGATGTTGAGACAGTCGTGGTCCGCCACGCGGTAGCCGGGCTGATGAACGGGAGATTTGCCGGCAAGCGAGCGCATCAACTCGTCGAGATATTCCAGCTTCTGCAATGCCTTCCAGCCCTTGTAACGCCCGCGCCAGTCGAGTTCCGGCGTAAGCCAGACGGCGAAAGTCTCGGCGAAATCCTCGTCAGGATGGCTTTGCGCGTACCAATCGTCCAGATGCACAACGTAGGAACGGCTGTAAGGACGCGGTCGGTAGAATTCCGGCGTTTCCTCCGCGGATGTCAGGCCAAACGCGCGCTGCCATTTTTTTTTGCGGAAGAGTTGGTAGGCGTAGGCGTAGGCATGGGCGGCTTCGTGCCGGATCAGTTTCATGAACCAGTCCGGGGTTTCCCCTTCGACTTCCAGCATCATGCTGCGCTCGAGGTTCCTGAGGCGGTCGTGCGCGAGAAAAAATGGAACGAAGATCGCCGGGATGCCGACCGGCACAAACCATTCGTCACCCACGTGGCAAGGCGGGTGGAAAATAAGGCCTTTCTGCGAAAGCTCGCCGTAAAGCCGTTGAATGAGCGGTTGGAGTTCCGTGCCGTCGAGCTTCAGTCCAAGTTGGGAGATTCTCTTCTCCAGCAACTCGTCGTCGCTGAGGCAGACCCAGTCCGCGGCTTCCATGAAACAAACCGTATCACGCGGGCCGCGGCGCGGGCAAGCCCGTCACGGGATTTTGCTTGCCCGCGGACGAAGCCCACCCATCCTGTCGCCGTGAACGCGCGTATCGCCGTGCTTTGCCTGTTCCTTGCGGGAATGGTCAGGGACAGTCTGGCGGAAGTGTTGATCGTGGCCGACGAATTTCCAGCCATGGAAGTGGTCGCCGCGCGGTTGAAAAGCGAGGAGCACATCGACAGCAGGTTGGTGAGTCAGACCGGGCTTCCGACACTTTTGACGCCGTTCGAGGCGGTGGTCGTTTATATCCACGGCGCGCTTTCGGAGACGGCCGAAGATGCATTCATAGGCTACGCGAACGCCGGAGGAAACCTCGTGCTGCTGCATCATTCCATCAGCTCCGGCAAACGGAGCAACCGGCGCTGGTTTTCGTTTCTGGGCGTCGCGCTGCCCGAAGGCGGCCTCGACCGGGGCGGATACAAGTGGATCGAACCGGCCGCGTTCGATCTGGTGAATCTGGCCCCGGCGCATTTTATCATGACGAACCGCGTCACCTATCCGTTGAACGTTTCCTATACGAGCACGAACACGCCGGGCGTCAGCAGCCTGCCCGCGTTCCGGCTGGAACATTCCGAGGTTTACTTGAACCATGTCCTGGCCGGCCCGCGCACCGTGCTGATGGGACTCAAATACCGGGATGAAAAAACCGGCGTGGTTTACGTGCAGGACGACGCCGGCTGGACAAAACCGGCCGGGAAGGGCCGGATCGTCTATCTGATGCCGGGCCATCGCAAAGAGGACTTCGAAAACCCTGCTTACGCGAGGATCGTCCTGAACGCCGTGATCTACCGCCCGTGAAACCGCGCTATAATGACGACTCGCGCCGGACGCGGGACCTGACCATCCTTCCACTGTGAACGTCATCGCACTCCAATTCGACATCGCCTGGGAAAACAAGGCAGCGAACTTCGACAAGGTTCGCCGTCTGCTGGCGAAAGCGGCGCCCGAAAAGGATTCACTCGCTGTGCTGCCCGAAATGTTTGCCACCGGATTCACCATGAACACTGGTGCGATGGCCGAAGCGTATGGCGAAGAAACGGAACAGTTTCTCGCGACCACGGCAAAGGAGTTCGGCGTCTGCCTCATCGGCGGCGCGCCGATGCGGGGTCGCGATGGCAAGGCGCGCAACAAATCGCTGGCGTTTTCACCGACGGGCGAGTTGCTGGCGTTTTACGCCAAGATGCGCCCGTTCACGCCCGGTGGTGAATCGAAGGCCTACGCCGCGGGCGAACGGCCGACGGTGTTTGACTGGCAGGGATGGAAGGTTGCCATGTTCGTCTGTTACGACCTGCGGTTCCCCGAGATTTTTCGCGAGGCAACGGCCTCGCATCAGCCGCATCTGTTCACGGTCATTGCCAACTGGCCGGTGAAACGCACCCACCACTGGACGCGACTGCTCCAGGCCCGCGCCATCGAGAACCAGGCTTATGTCGTCGGCGTGAATCGCGCCGGGACCGACCCGCAATACGTTTACAATGGACGCTCGGCGATTGTGGATTACCACGGTGAGATTCTGGCGGACGCCGCGGATCGCGAGGATTGCATCAGCAGTCGACTGGATTTCGACGCGCTGGAGAAGTATCGGACCGACGTGCCGTTTCTGGCCGACTTGCGGTGGTGAGCGTTGAGCGAAGGCGGTGATCGGGCGAGAGCACCGCCTTGCCAAATTCACCAAAGCCCGGTCAAAGAATCGATCCGGTTAGTCCGCACGAACAGGCCTCTGCCCGCACTTGACTCTTCAACATCCGAGGGGTTGTTGCTAGCGCGAAGGGCGCTCGGTAAAAGCGTTGCGGAATTGTTGCCGGGCAG
>DATNDF010000245.1 GCA_035607015.1 Candidatus Angelobacter sp.
CAGCTTCGCGAGTCCAGCCAGCACCACGGCGAAGTCGTCCGGATCGCTGGCCTTGAGCGCGTCCAAGAATTCCTGAACCGGACGGCTTCCGGCGTTCGTTTCGTAAAACTCTACCGTGAATTCCATCCGAGTGCCACATCAATATTGATGTTGTCCGGCTTGCACAACCAAAGCCGCATCACCACACGGATGCGAGCGCCTTCTCCAAAAACTCCCGGTTCGCCCGCGCGTTGGCGGTCGTCTCCTCGGCGGTGGCGCCGACCTTGACTCCCTCGACCATGATCGGGCCGTTGAAGCCGACGCTCTTCAGCTTCTCGAACACGGCTTTGAAATCCACTTTGCCGGTGCCGAACTGCGACATCACTTCGCCCTTCGGCGCGGCACAATCCTTCGCACAAAAGCCGGTGACGTGTTTCGCGATCGGTTCCAACTCGGCCAGCGGGTCCTTGCCGGTGTAGTAGATGATGTTGCCGGCGTCGTACCAGATTTTGAAGTTCGCGTGCGCAACTTTGTCGAGGCAGCGCAGGATTTCCTCCGACGCGCCGCTGCCGCCGCCGTGCGGCTTGAGGACGAGCCGGATGCCGCGCTTGTCGGTCTGCGCGGCGGCATCGGCCATGAGTCGATAAAAATTCTCGTAGTGCTCCGGTTTGTCCACGCCGAATGTGAGCATGAACTTCAATTCCAGCCGCGCGGCGTTTTCGATCTGCTTGCGCAGGTCGGCGATGTTGTCGGCGAGCGCTCCGTCGGGTTTGAAACGGACGACTGTCATGTTCACGGCCAGCCCGCGTTGCGCGATGCGCTTCTTCAAACCGTCCAGGTATTCCGGTGTGGCCGCGGACAAAGTAAACGCTTCGCCTTTCTGGCCAGTGAGCAAGCCGGTGAGTTTGTAGCCCGCCGCCTTGATGCCATCGAGCGCTTCGTCGTAGCTCCATTTCGTCCACGGACGATTGAAACAGCCGATGGGCCAATTGGGTTTCGCGGCTCCGAAGGCTTTGGTCCGGGAGAGGGCGGCCAGCGAAGTCGTAGCCAAGGTCGCGGTTTGGAGAAAGGTTCGGCGGTTCATAATCTGCAATTCCCTGGACCTACGGGCCGGCAGCCTTTCTCACACACCGGAAGCCATAGATGTCGTAGCCGAAGCAGACGTCGGACTGGCCGGGGTTTTCGTTGTAACGATAGCCGGAGCGGCAGTTGTCGGCGCTGAATCTCCAGGCGCCGCCGCGCAACACCTTGTTCTGACCTTCGCCCGGCCCGCGCGGATTCTCGCGCGGCGATTCCTGATAATAGTCCACCTTGTAAAAGTCGTTGCACCATTCCCACACGTTGCCGGCGATGTCGTAAAGTCCCCACGGATTCGGCTGCTTCTGGCCGACGGGGTGCGGATGTCCGCCGGAGTTTTTGTCGAACCACGCGTAGTCGCCCGCTTTGGTCGGGCTGTCGCCGAAGAAATAAGCGGTCGTGGCGCCGGCGCGGCACGCGTATTCCCATTCCGCCTCGGTGGGGAGCCGGTAACCGCTCGCGTCGAAGTTGCACTGCAAGGTCTTCAAGTCGTAACAGGGCTGAAGCCCCTCCAGCTCGGAGCGCTTGTTGCAGAATCTCACCGCGTCCGACCAGCGCAACTGCTCCACGGGATTCTTCTCTCCCTTCCAGCGTGAAGGATTTGCGCCCATGATTTTCTGAAATTGTTCCTGCGTCACGAGATGCCGGTCCATCAGGAATGAACTGACGGTGACTTCATGCGGCGGCGCATCGGCCTCATCCTTGTCACCCATCATGAACCTGCCGCCGGCAATCTGAACCATCTGCGATTTGGAATCCGTTACCGCAGGAGTCGTGTCTGCGCTCGCTTTCGGCCGTACGTTGGGGGCGCTCGAATTCTGGTCGGACGTTTTCACGACGTCGGTTGAAGGCTCGCGTTCACACCCGACGAACAACGCCAGGACCACTGGAACGAGGAAGGCGACAATGTTAATGCGCTTCATGAATCTCAAAGCCGTTGGTTTTGTGGCGCACTGTCTTCAATAATCCGCCCAGATTTCATAACCATCCGGATTCCTGAGCACCTGCCGGCAGCGCGATCGAATCGCCATTGCCAGTTCCACCGCCTTGGGTTGCTCCGCGCAACCATAGCCTGCCTCCTGGCACAGCTTTCGAGTAATCATGTGACATCGGGCGACGACATAATCCTGGGCGCCACCCGCGCCTCTCCATGCCTTGAGCAATTCCATGTAGGCTTTCAGATTGTTCGGGTCCTTGCTGCTCGTCAGGGCGAGGGTCTGACGCGTGAGATCCTGAACGTATTCCGGCGTTTTCATGTTCTCCTTCTGCACTTCGTATTCCTGGGGGATTTGCTGAACGATTTGTTCGAGATTTTCGAGAAACGGTTTCAGTTCGGGAGCAGCGGCCTTCTTCGCCTGCAGGAATTGGATCATGTCCCCGGCAAAATGCCGGTACTCACCGATCCTCTCCACGTGGCACTCGACGAAATAGTTCATGTCACCCAGAGCCTCCTTGACGTCATCTTTTTTCGCGACTTCCTGGCCTTTTTCGAACAATGCTTGGATCGCTTCCGTGCATCCACAGGTGCAGGCCCGATGAACGCCGTCGCCGCCGCGGCGATGGTGTGTGCGCAGCTTCCGCCCGGAAATGTCGAGGATCGGATCGCACACCGTCCGGCCCAGCGTCGCCTTCATGATCCCGACCGGTGTCCGGACCGAGAGCGGCGTGTTCCGTCCTTCCAGGAAGTAGATGAGCGACTCGCCCTTCGGTGGAACCTTTTTGCCGAGGTGAAAGAACGCGTTGTCGCCATCGAACCAGACCGGGTACTCGTACGAGCCGGGCACGCCGCGCCAGATCTGGCCTTTGGCTTCCTTGAACGCAAACGTGGTTTTCACATCCGCTTCGTCCAACTGGGTTTTCCATCTCGCTGGGAAGGGCCTTTTCCAGTCGCTCTTCACTTCTTTTTCGAGATAGGAAGAGGTCAACCTCTCTTTGTGCCAGATGCCGGGAGCCGTCAATGCAGCCACGTAGATGCTTTGGCCCGGGCCGTCGAAATTGACCGACTCGATGAGACGCTTTCCCTGAGGTTCATTTCCCAACGCGAGACTGACGGGCTTTTCCACCTCCGGCCAGGTCATCACAATTTCAGCGTCTTCACCGGCCAGCAAACCGACGAAGACATGCTCCGCCGGAACATGGATCGAAGCGGCCGAAGTGTGTTCCGCGGCCGAATAGATCAAGTCATCACCGATGAACCCGGGCGCGACGCCGTACTCAATCGGGCTCAGGACGCTGACGCCCTGCACGTGCTCGGCCGGCTTGATCTCCACGATCTCTGTGTTGTCGAAGCTGAACATGACGGAAGCGTCGTCGGCTCCGTTTGCGGAGAACAAAACCTGCAAGGCCGCTTCGTCGTCCGTATTCCGCAGAATCTCCACCCGGCCGATGCGGGCAGACCGGGTCTTCATTTGGCTCGGAACGATCTCCGCGACCTTCCGGGCAGGTCGCCCACCGCTCGCGGCGCCGTCGCCGGGCGCGGCCGGATTGTCTTTGGTGTAAATCTCGATCCGCCCTTTCGTTGAGCGGAACACCGCGACGAGGCTGCGGTTCTCGACAACCGCATCGCCCTTGAACGAGTATTCCATGCCGTAGTATCCCGGGTCCGACGCGGCCTTGGGCGGATCGGCTTCCATCGAGAAAAGCTCGGACGGCACGCGTTTCCAGTCCGCCCGACCCTGAACATCCGCGGCGTCGCTCAGCCTCGCCCCGGTGTCCCAAACAACGACGGTCGAGGCGGCTTCAGTTTGGAGGATCGCCGGCAGGACCAGTGCAGCCACCAACGTGGCGAGGTTCGCCTTGAATTTATAAAGGGAATCGCTCCTCCCGACAGATTGATTTGTCATCATAAACGGTGTCCTCTTCCGAACTCATGGCAGGATTCCGAACGCCAGTTTTTCCATTGTCGCATCGACGGTCCGGCAAAAATGCACATGAATGAACGGCGGGATTCTAGCAGGGTCCGCCGCCGAAGCAAGGAACGGAACGGGACGCGATCTGAATTGAAGGTCAGGAATGCGGGCATCTGACCGACGGGATCCCGGCAGGCCACTTCACCTTTGCGGTCAGTAACGCTGCTCGCGCCAGTCGTCCACGGTCATACGCCGGGTGTTTTTCCAGCCCGCATGCCCATCGAAGAACATGAGGTTGCAACCCAACCCGTGCCGCGCGGCCGCCACCCTGCGCGCACCGCTCAGGACGCGGCCTCCCGAACCATAGGGCAGGTGAGTTGGACTCCAGACGTCGTTCAGGTCGCTCGAACCGATGATGTTTGTGACGGTGAAGACCGGCCGCCACGCGGCGCTCTCGTTGTCGGCGAAATAGATCGTATCGACGGGTTGCTGGACCTTGCTCACGCCGGTCGTGCCCACGACCTCCGAGCCGGTCATGTCCCTGGGACTGCTGAACTGCCAGGAATTGACGACGTAACAGATGACCTGGCGTTTGTCCGGATAACTTGGGCAGGTGTAAACTTTGATTCTGGAGTATTGGTCACGGGTGGCGCTGGTCCCGCCGAGCGATGGAATGAACAACTGCCACCAGTAGGGCGCATTGCCGCGGGGAATAAGCCCCTTGTTATCGTCCGCGTACATGATCATGGCCAGGCCCATTTGCTTCAGATTGTTGTAACAGTAGGCTTTCTTCGCGTTTTCCTTCGCTTTGGCGAGCGCGGGCAACAACAACCCGGCGAGGATGGCAATGATCGCGATCACGACCAGCAGTTCAATCAGCGTGAACGCCCGGGTCCGGCAATGTCTGGTCAGCGTCAACATGCTCGCGATGCTTGTGCTGGATGCGACGCTTATTTTGGCGAAGTCTCTTCCGGATTCAACCACTTTCATGCCGCGATGCGTGCCGCTCCCGAAGGCCAGACGAGTTACCCGGTCCGCAGTCCGGATAAAAGCAAAACGCCCCTCGCCGCTCACGCGGTTGAAGGGCGTTTCTGGCGAAGAATCGTTTACTTCCCGGCGTTGCCGGTGAGCCCGGACTTCTGCAACGCGGCGAATACTTCCCTGTCGTTGAAGTCGCCGGTCACTTCAAACGATCTGGCTCCCTTCATGGCGGTATGGCCCTTCACGCCGGAGACGGACTTGAGCGCCTCGTCCACGGCCGTGACGCATTTGCCGCAACACAGGTGAACACCGTTCACTTGAAGCGATTGCACTTTTTTGCCGCTGGCGCCGGTGCGGCTGTTGATTTTGATCTTCGAATCACTGCTGGTCCCGTAGTAACCGGCCGCCACAAGGGCGTCGGCCGCTTTCTGCACCGTCGCGGTGTTGGGTCCGGTCAGGTCCACCGTGTGGGCATCCTTGTCCACTGCCGCCGCCGCGCCGCTGATTGCGCCGACGGCCTTTTCCACACCGGTGACGCAACTCTTGCAGCAGAGGTGGACATTGCTGATTTTGACCGTCACGTCGGCGGCCCGGGCGGCGAAGCCGAACGCGAGCGCCAGCAGTGCGGTAACGAGAGATATTTTCATAAGTTGTAGGTTAGAGGGTTCGATCAATGGTTTGTTCCTTCAGAGCGCCGGCATCATTCCTTGTGGCGCGACAGAGTCAAGCACGGGATTTTGCATCTGACGATCCCGAGGCGACACCGGGCGGGCAATTGCCTGCCGCACGAAGCCGGGCTGAAGCTGCTCCACGAGCCGCGCGCGCCGCAGGAACTGCCGGTGACGGCGCTCCTCTGCAACGCTCACGGCATCGCGGAATGGAAACTGTTCCGAAACGAATGACAAGGCAGTGCCTTGACCCAATGGAAAAGAAAACAAATCAAACCGAAGCCCGGAACGGGCGAAGGCCCGCAGGGCCGAGTGAGCGGGAGCGAACGAGTCCCAATAGTCCGGGGCAAGCGACGTGAAAACGAGCGCCGCCCTGGGTTCAATAAACAAAATAAAATTCTCCCTCTCCTCGCCAAACGAGGAGAGGGCCGGGGTGAGGAGTCGAATCGAACCGCAGAAACTATTTCTTCACCGGGACTCGGCTTTGCACAAGTAGTCGTGCGAGCGTGCTTTTGTCCACCAGTTTTATTCGGGCGTTCATCTCAGCAAAGTGACGCGCGTCTGCTGAAAAAGTGGAAGCCGTAACCATGACGCCAGCGGAAAAAGAAGGGTCAGCGGTAATCACACCCAGGAGCTTTTGCAGTTCTGGCCTGCCAACGGGGTCTTCTTGTCGCTTGCATTGGATGGCGAGCTTGTCTCGTCCCGTTGGATGATCTCGGATTGCGATAACATCCACGCCTCCATCTCTCGTCTGTTTTGTGCGACGGGCGGAGTAACCCATCCCGGTGTAGAGACGCTCCACTAAATCCTCAAAATCTGTTGCTGAAAGTTGTTGCGGCGTGACTGTGGCCGCATACGCGATTCGTTGTTCGGCCTGAACGCTGGCGGGAACGCCGCGATTCGCCTGAGCCGCTTGAGTCTCGCCAACTGAAGGTCTCGCCGAGTCTTGCTTTTTCGGGGGCGCTTGAAGCCCAAACAATTCAAACAACTCATCCTCTGTCAATCCGGTGCCGTCCAGATTAGATTGCGAATCAATCACTCTGCCAAACAGGTCGCGCTTGCGAGACAGGATGGCTTGGATTCGGCCTTCGATGCTGTTCTCAACCCACAAGTGGACTATGAAAGCGTCCTTCTTTTGCCCAATGCCGAGAATCCGTCCGTTTGCTTGATCTTCGACTGCGGGATTCCACCAGTGATCGAAATGAATCACGTAGTTCGCCACTTTAAGATCGGGCAGACCGACTCCAGCGACTTTGGGGTTGGCGACAAAGACTGCCTTGCTGGCGTCATTCGAGAACGACTCGATGCACGCACGTCGCTGGCCGTCCGTTGTTGCACGCCCGTAGTTGACACAACCGAATCTGCCAAGCCGTTCCGCGAGGAAATCACGACCACTGTCAATATATTGGGTAAATAACAGCACCTTGTCAGCATTGGCTTTTATTTGTTCCAGTTGGTCTGACAACCATTCCAGCTTGGCGCTTTCGCCACTTGGGAGGTGGACATTGCAAAGTTGCTTGAGAGCTTGAAGCTTTGCCAGCGCATGCGTGAGCGTGACGCGCTCGCCGAGCTGTTTTAATTCAGCAACGGACTCGCGAAACGCTTGCTCGTAAGCTTCAAGCTGGCGGCCTTCCATCTCGACAACAACCGACTGATGACGTGGTTCTTTGAAATGCTTGACAACATCCGCGGTTCGCCGCCGCAGGAAGTAGGGTTGGATTTTCCGCTTGGCTGTTTCTTCGCTCTCAAATTCCCTACGGAGCAACCCCGGTTTCAGAAATTCAAAAATTGAAACCAAGTCCTCGACGGAGTTTTCAATCGGTGTCGCCGACAGTCCCCAGCGGTATTTGCACGTTGAAGTCTTCGTCAGGTTGTCGTCTGCCGTTCGCAGAAAGCCCGGCTTGGGAGCGTGTCCGACAACTTGTTTGAGCTTTTGTGCGGTCGCCGTTCCCGCGTTTTTGATGCGCTGGATTTCATCCGCGACGATCAGGCCGAATCCTTTTTCTCCCCGTATGGCTACGATGTCCTCGAAATCACTGACAATGGTTTCGTAGTTAGTCGCGTACACGTGCGCTGGCATCCGCCACATGGTCCGGCGCTCGTCTTTGCTTGTGCTGCGAACAACCGTCAGGCCCCGCCACAACTCCGGCGACCATTTTTCGAGTTGCTTCTGCCAATGTATGAGCAACGGAATTGGGCAGACGACGAGTGCAGAATCAATCTTGCCCGTTTGGAAAAGAAGTTTCATCGCCACGACGGTCTGAATTGTTTTACCAGTCTGGACGCCGTCACCCAACAGCGCGGCTTCGCGTGACGCCAGAAAACGGACGCCCTCCGGCTGGTGCGGAAGCAATTCTGCTGGCAGAAAAACTTGCTCTTGTGTTGTGAGGTCAAACGGTGGCGGTTGAAGCAGGGGCAGCAGTAAATCCCAAACGCTCATCGGCTGTCTGCTGTGGCTTCCATCAGCATTTTTCGTTTCGCGATAACTTTTTCGATAGCCGCGATCCTCTGGTTCGGGTTGTTGAGGCAACGACTGTGATGTTTGCGTCAATTTGAATCCTTCGGCTTTGCGGTAAGCTTTGCCATCGGCTCGCGCCCTGCCAAGCGGCTTGAAAAGATTCCCGGAGATTTGAACTGCTTGTTCGAGTAAATTCAGACAGTCAGCGATTTGCGGGAGAGCGAGCGCCCTGAACTCAACGCGCGACACAAAACTCTCTGCGCGTTGAAGCTCCATCGGATGCAGAAGCGTTTCGGGCAGCTCCAAAAGTGGAAACAACCTCTGCTGAACCGGTACGAAGCAATACTCGCTTGCATTGATTACGCTGACACGAGTTGGTTTCCATTGAAGGTGCTCGTGGGTCGTCGGCACTGATAAGAGCGAGACGATCTGCGAACGAGGCTCGGTGAAAACGAATGGAAGTATGCCGGTTCGACCCGTATTGATCCGGTCAAAGTTGAATATCTGACATTTGGCGCGCTCAGAAAGAAGCCCGACTGTGCCGCCAAGAACGCTGGGGAATCTGTATTCGGATGATTCGAGAAAGCTTAAAGTCGGTGGCGCGAGATGTGGGACTTCGACGCCAGCATTGCGGGCAGGCGATACCGGCACGATCACTTTCGCAATGCCGTAATGAACGCGTCGAAAGATGATGGCAACAATGGACACGCTAACTCGCCAAAACTTTCTGCTGATGCACGTATTCCAAGCCTTTGGTGAGCCGCTCGAACGGTTCAACCAAATCCCATCTGCCGAACAACTCTCGCAACTTCTCTCGCGAGTAATCCATATCGCCAGCGAACTGCCAATGCGCCTCCATGACGATTGGATCAAACTTGCCAGACTCTGAAGCCATAACTAGCGGCTTGGCTTTTTCTGCTCCGTCGCTACTTAACTTCACATCCGCCCCTTGTCGTCGGAGGCGCACAACCGGCGTGTCGGTCTTGTGCCTCAAGTCAAAGAACAGACTTTCTTGAATGATGATTACTTCCGGGTGTTCTTGAACGGCCGAGAGAAGTGGTGCGCCAATCAACTCGACAAGGACGTGTGGCAATAACGTCTGACCGTAGAGCGTCCGCTGCACGGCGTTCGGTTTCACCGGAGCTGTGCAACGAAACTCCAAAGGCTTGCCCCAATCATCGGTGATGAGAATCGCACCTCGATACGATGCGCCGCTGTCCAACTCCATGTATCCCAGAAACGCGATCTTTCCAGGCTGGCCGACGTTTGCTGCTTCGTTCTCCATGATGTCTGCTCCTCTCGTTGGCTGGTTGTACTACAGAGCTCGTTCTAAATCATTTTGGTTTGTTGGTTCTCTGGTGGTTTGCTTTTACTGACGTGAGAGTATGTGAAACGATTGTTTCCGGCAAGCGCGGCTATTTTCGACTCCTCACCCCGGCCCTCTCCTCGTTTGGCGAGGAGAGGGAGAATTATTTTGCGGGACGATTTACCCAGGGTGACACTGCGTTTGCCCTGGGCTATTATCTTTCGCTCCGATGGAGCTTTGATTTGATGAACACCAAAGATTTTCTCCGTCTTGGCGTGCCCTTGGGACCGGCGACCCGCCGCGCGACGGATTTTATTTCCAGATTCATCCTCGGCGGCGGCGACAAAACGCAGTTGGAGCAGGAAGTGAAGGCGATTGTCACCGATCCGTCGGCGTTTGTGGACGATCCGTTGCGCGAGGAATTCACCAGGGCATTGCTCAGTGCGCCGCCGCGCATGAGAATGTTTTCTCCCCAACAACCCTCATCCGGCCTGCGGCCACCTTCTCCCGCTCCCACGAGCGAAGGAGCTCGCGCCGAGCCGGTGAAATATCGGCAGTGGGGCGAAGGTCTGGATCACGAGGCCGTGATGCAGATGGAGAAGGCGTGTCTGTTGCCCGTGTCGGTGGCGGGCGCGTTGATGCCGGACGCGCACGTCGGTTACGGCCTGCCCATCGGCGGCGTGCTGGCCACGGAGAACGCGGTGATTCCCTACGCCGTCGGCGTGGACATCGCCTGCCGCATGAAGATGACGGTTTTGGACATCCCGTTACGCGACCTGGAGCGAAAACAGGACCGGCTCACGCGCGCCATCGAGGCCGAGACACGCTTCGGTGTCGGGGCGTCATTCAAGAATCGCCGCGAGCACGAGGTGATGGACGCGGATTGGTCGGTCAGCTCGATCACGAAACAGAACAAGGACCGCGCGTGGTCGCAACTGGGCACGAGCGGGAGCGGAAATCATTTCGTGGAGTTCGGTTTGTTCACTTTGCACAGCGATCTCACGCACCCCCTCATCCCATCCTTCTCTCCCAGTGGGGGAGAAGGTGTCCGAAGGACGGTTGAGGGGGCGACGCAGCATTTGCCGGCGGGAACTTACGTGGCGTTGCTGTCGCACAGCGGCAGTCACGGCACGGGCGCGGCGGTGTGCGATCATTACAGCAAGATTGCGTTCAGCCAGTTTTCCGACCTGCCAAAGGAGTTGAAACGGCTGGCATGGCTGTCGCTCGATTCTGGGGAAGGACAGGAATACTGGAACGCGATGGAGTTGATGGGCCGATACGCGGCCGCGAACCACGCGTGCATCCATCGTCACATCGCGGAAAACCTCGGCGCGCAGGTATTGCTTGATCTGGAGAACCATCATAACTTTGCCTGGAAGGAACGGTACGTCATCGATGGCGTGGAACGCGAGGTCATCGTGCATCGCAAAGGGGCGACGCCCGCGGGGCGGGATGTGCTGGGCATCATTCCCGGCTCGATGGCATCGCCGGGCTTCGTTGTGAGCGGGAAGGGTAATTCGGATTCATTGAACTCTGCGTCGCACGGCGCGGGTCGCGCGATGAGCCGCAAGGCCGCGAATGAGAAATTCAACTGGAAGGACGTGAACCGTTTTCTCCGCGAGCGCGGCGTGACGCTCATCAGCGTCGGTCTTGACGAAGTGCCGATGGCCTATAAGAACATCCGCGAAGTGATGGCGGCGCAAAACGATCTGGTGACAGTGCTCGGCGAGTTCATGCCCAGACTGGTGAAGATGGCGCCGGGCGGCGAGCGGCCGGAGGATTGAGGACGAACAGGCAGTCGCGCCGCGGGTCCTGTCTGCCAAAAGGGACTTCAGCGCGCCGGTTCCGGTCTCGAATAAAACCCGGTCTTTTTCGTTTCCACCGACGGGCCCCACACGCGGATGTTGCGGACTTTGCCGACGTCGTCAAACGAGCCGAGGCCGATATAACCCGCGCCAAAGGTTTTGTCGGCGCCCACCATGATCGGTTTCGTCATATCATCGAAATAAACCTTGATGCTGCCGTCGCTCAATTTGCGTTCGAGCCGGACATGGTGCCAACGGTTGAGGCCCCAAACGATTCCCGCGGTCGTCTGTTTTGCAATGGCCAGGCGCGGCTCATTGTTCACGATGAAAATATTGTGCGCGTGCGGATCGGCGGCGACAGCCATGTGCACGTAGTAGAGGTGCGCGGGGTCCTGAACGCCGAAGCACATGCACATGTCCTGGTGTGGATAAGGTTCCTTGGTCGAAAGCAGGTCAGCCTCCAGAATGAACTCGCCAAACACCTTGTCGGCGATCAACGCGAGGTTGAAGGGCGAGCGGACGGACGGTTCGTAATGGCTTTGTTGAAAAAGTTCCAACGCGGCGCCGTTGTCGGCCCTGTCGAAGCGCCACGCCTTCGGGTCGGTCATCACAAAATCCCTCAAAGCGGCCGGTTCGTCGCACTTCTGTTCGTAGAGCAGCTTGTAACCTTCCGGCAACGGCCGCTTGCTCCCTTTGTCGAAGACCAGCGCGCCGCCGGAGAGTCCGCTGTCGTCCCGCCGCTTCAGATCGGGCGCCCGGCCGGAAGCGGCGATGAATCCGGCCAGCAGGACCAGCGTGGTAATGTTGTTCATGCGGCTCAAGGTTTCGTCGGCCAGCACAGACGACAGACGGGTTCGGCGGGTCAAACCTTTTCCGGCACCACGAACGGCTTCCGGTACTCGCGCGTCAACAGCTTGTTCGCTTCGTGGTTGCCGGGGAATGTCCGCTGGCGCGGGTCCATCTTCAAAAACTCGCCGAGCGCGACCGGCGTCCGGGCCAGATCCACACCGTTCGCCTCCAGATGGTGCTGCATGCGCTCGAAGGTGCTCGTCGCGTCCCTGTCCGCCTTGATCTTTTCGAGGATCTCGCCCGGCGACGCGTGTTTGCCGAGCTGGTACGAAATGTTGCCGGTGTGGCACAGCGCGCTGGAAATGTAACCGTCCTCGATGTCGGCGTTCAGGTCGCTGACTTTCCGGCTCCGCATGGCGCCGATAAAATTCTCAAAGTGGCTCGACGATCCTTTCCAGTGCTTGACCTCCTTGCCCTCCTTGTCGAAGGCGGTCGCGCTGGTGTAGTCCGGGACGAACACATACCCGCCTTCGCAATGGACGATCACGCAGACACTGCCACCCTTGCCCTTTTCGTCGGACGGAAACCGGTCCATGTCGCCGCTGTTCCAGCCTTTGTCCGTCTGATGCGATTTGTCTTTGGGCAGACCGCGCACTTCAAAAATGAGCGGTGCCGCAGAATAATCGTGGAAAACGATCTGGGTATTGGCCGTCTCACCGTCGTCGTCGTAACCAAGCCGGCCGCCGACGCTCCAGACGCGCGGTGACAGTTCACTCTCGCCGAGGAACCAGCGCGCGATGTCCATCTGGTGGATGCCCTGGTTGCCCATGTCGCCGTTGCCGTAATTCCAGAACCAATGCCAGTCGTAGTGGAAACGCTTCCGGCGGATGGGAGCCATCGGGGCGGGGCCGGACCACAAATCGTAATCCACCTCCGGCGGCGGCGGTTGCGGCGCGCTGACCTTGCCGATGCTCGTTCGCGGTTTGTAGCAAAGTCCCCGGGCGATGTTGATCTTGCCGAGGTTGCCCGCGCGGACCCATTCGATCGCTTCCTTGATGGCCTGGCTGGAACGGCTCTGGGTGCCGGCCTGCACGATTTTTTTGTGTTTGCGCGCCGCTTCGACCATCTTGGCGCCTTCCCAGACGTTGTGGCAGACCGGTTTTTCCACGTACACGTCCTTCCCGGCCTGGATCGCCCAGATGGTGGCGAGCGAATGCCAGTGGTTGGGCGTGGCGACGCTGATGGCATCGAGATCTTTCAATTCAAGCAGCTTTCGAATGTCCGTGAACCCCGCCACCTGTTCGTTGCGCTTGCCGAACTGCTCGATTTGTGTGCCAAGGATCCTTTTATCAACGTCGCAAAGCGCGACGATGCGGACGTTCTTGTTCGCCAGCCCCCGCAATTCGGAGATATGGTCTTTGCCGCGCCCGCCGAAGCCGACGACGGCCACGCGGATTTCGTCGTTGGCGCCGGGCACGCGCGCCCATGAGCAGGCGGGCAGGCTGAACGCGGCGGCGGTGACGGCTGTGCTTTTCAGGAACGTTCTGCGATTGATCGTTTTCATAAAGTGCTCCGCTGCGGTGAGTGCCGAAGGGCGGGATTCATCGCTTTGATTTTGCGTACTCCTCATAGCGCTCCGCGACCTTCGCTTCCTTTTCATCGCCGCGATGAATGTAAAAGCGGTAGCGGAACGTGACGCTCTTACCGGACGGAAGCGTGTAGTTGCCCGCGCCGACGGGTTTCTTTTCAAAGTCATGAAGGCCGAACGGATTGGCGGCGAACAGTCCGTAGTCACGCACGTGCCACCAGGTCGGGTGCCGCAGGTTCTGCGGATGATCGAAGATTGCCACGCCGACGATTTTGCCGTCGACCGGACCATGGTAGTCCACCCAGTTGGCGCGCTTGCCCCAGGTGTCGCCGTCGCGCACGCCTTCGCTGTTGACGATGTGGCCGGTGGGTTTGCCCTGGTTGAATTTGTTCGGGGCGAGCCGCAGGGTTTCGTTCAGGCGTACTCCCATCATGCCTTCCTTGGTGTCGCCGAAAACTACGTCGCCGTTCGACGCGTGGACGGTGACTTCAAAATCGAACAGGCGTTCGTCGTCCGGCCGGCCGTAGACGCGGAGCGTGCGGTCGTCGGTGCAAACCACCTTGCCGTCCGGGCCGACGTACTGGTCCTTCGACCTGACCACGCCTTCGTTACGGCCCGATTTGATCGAGGTGAACTTCTGATGGACCGTCCTGCCCGCTTTCGGTTCCTCGCTCCAAAAATCGATGCCGTTGATGGAACCGTGCTCGAACCAGAGCGACTTCTGGTGCGGATGATCGTGCTGTTCATTGTCGGTGTCCTTCATCGGCCAGTCGCGCGTCAGCGGCAACTCGTCGGGCCCCAGGACCGGGTAAAGAAACGGGCGTGAAACGTTTTTGAAATGATATTCGGTGAACAGCCTGCCGTTGATCTCGATGCGCAGTCGGTCGTCCCGTTGGATGATCTTGACGCCGTCCTTTGCGTCGGCGGCATGCGGCGACAACGCAAGGGCGACCGCCACAACGGGATGCAAAACATTGAGTCGCGAGAAGGCTTTCATCTGGGACATCGCACGTAAACGTATTAACTCATCACCGATGCGGTCAATGCAAAATCTCTGGCTGTCGCTTCGTGATTTACTGAATTCGCTCTGAACCTTCACCGCCTTGCTGGCCAACGTCGCTTCGGATAAAAGACGAGCGCGCCGAGGCCGAGCCCAGCCAGCATGGTTACAATTCCGTAGACCCGCGCTTTCGTTTTGCTCGCTTCCTCTGCCGCCGCCGGCGAGACGTCAGTCCGGGCGCTGGACCGAGTGGGGTAATTGCCGTGCAAAATGACATGCGGCGGGTTCACGATGGCGAGAAGCCCGCCGCCAGATAACAAGCCTGCTAGCAGCAGCAAACTCAATTCCCCTGCAGTGAAGTGTCGCGTCGTCACCTGATTTCAATCGGCGTCATAGGCTTCTTGTCGGTCGCTCTTTAAATCCTCAAACATCGTTTGCACGTTGTAACTACGTGCATTTGAAGTCGAGATCGCCATCCAGGCGGGTCGGGGCGGCGGCCCGGCGTCGCGGAAATAAACCAAAGCGCTCATTTCTTGACGACCTTCACCGCCTTGTCAGCCGGATCAATGACAAATTTCATTCCGTCCGGCGCGGGTGGCGCGCTGTCCATGGTCGAGTTGACGAATTCGGCGAAACTGTCCGGCAGACGGCCGTTTTTCTCAATGTACATGCGGAGTTTGACAGTCAGTTGGGCGTGAATGGCGCCTTGCAGTCTTTGCTGAATGGGTTGGGCGGCTTGTGCCGGTTGAGCCTGCGCCGTGCGAGCAGGATGGGTTGCGGAGTCTGCCGGCGTTGCGGGTGCAGCCTGGTTGGTGGGCAGAATGTACTGAGACTCGATCTGCGCGGCCTGTTCGGGCGCGAGTTGTGGTTCACTCGCGGCCGGGGCGGCTTTTTTGCCGCATCCGGAGAGCAGCCCCGCGCACAAAATAAATGGGATGAACTGGTTCGTCATGTTCTTCAACACCGTCGGCCGCGGATGGGATCCCGGCGGTCGCCTTCCACGCCTGCCGGAACAGCCGGCGCTAACGCGTCGGATCGTAGTACTCCGGGCGGCGCGCAAGATCGTCCCGAATGGTCCCGACATGGCTGTCTGCGAACGTTATGTCGCCCTTCTTGTTATGGCGGACGGTGATTCTGTCGCCCGGCGACAACCAGCGGCCGTCGTTGATGATGCTCGAGCTGCCGCCGACATCCGGACTTTCGCCACGCTTGTGAGTGGTTTGTTCCTCGGCCAGCATCACTTTGTCCGTGGGACGCACGACTGAAGTCATCTTGAACAGATAGGCGACGGGGCTGTTCACAGACCCCTGGAAAATTGAGGCCATCCCCAGATTCCTGGTGCCCGACAAATCCTGGCTGGTGAGCGAATAGCTGTAGTTATACGGCCCGTTCGCGTCACCCGTCCGGCGTTCACTGTCGTCCCGATCAAGCGGGCAGCGGAACAGGTTGCTGGTGACGGAGCCGATGTGCACCGCGATCGGGCTGCTTTGAATGGGTGGATAAGCTTTCACGTTTGTCCGCCAGTAAATCCAATCTTCCTTGTGATAGCCGTAGGTGTTGCGCGACGCCGTGCCGGGGAACGTGTCCGTATTGTCCTGCAGGTACATCATCATGCCGTAGCCGAGCTGTTTGAGATTGTTCAGACAATAGGTCTGGCCAGCCTGCGCCTTGGCCCGGGCCAGCGCGGGCAAAAGCAACCCGGCGAGAATGGCGATGATAGCGATCACCACCAAAAGTTCGATCAGGGTAAAACCCGGCCAGACACCGTTTCCGGCGCGGGGCTCAAAAGTACGGGCACGAGTTTTCATACGCGCTTCAATGAAACCGACGTTTCGGTTGAGGGTTGGACGAAGGCCTTTCTAGCCATCGCTGCAATCGCGCAGAAGTTCTT
>DATNDF010000246.1 GCA_035607015.1 Candidatus Angelobacter sp.
CGAAAACCTTTCCTGGATCCGTCATCGCGTCGGGCCGTCCGTTAAAATCATGACCGTGGTCAAGGCGGACGCCTACGGCCACGGCCTGAAACAGATCGCTGCATTGTTGATGCAAAGCGGCGCGGATCTCTTCGGCGTGGCGAACCTCGCCGAGGCGCGGGCGATTCACAGTGTCGGCAAGGGCTGGCCGGTGCTCATGCTGGGCGCCTGTCTGCCGGAAGAGGTGGAACACGGCATGCGCGACAACGTGATGCCGACGATCTCGTCCCTCGAAGAAGCGAAGCGGTTTTCCCGCTGTGCCGCGAGGTTTGGCAAAACCGTGCGGGCGCACGTCAAGGTGGACACCGGCATGGGGCGGCTCGGCGTCGCGCCGGAACGCGCGCTTCAACTCGTCGTCGGCGCGTCGCGGCTTCCGGGCATCATCGTGCACGGGCTTTACACGCATTATTCGTCCGTCGAAGACGACGTCGCGTTTTCACGCCGGCAGCGAAAACAGTTTGAAACCGTGCTGGAGCAGCTTGCGGCCAGGGGAATCTCCATCCCGCTCGTTCACGCGGACAACAGCGCCGCCTTGTTGCACGAGTCGGACACATCGTTCAATCTCGTGAGGCCGGGCCTGCTGGTTTATGGCGTCGTGCCGGCCGGCAAACGGCGTCTCGCAACACCGTTGCAAAAGCGCCTTCGTCCAGCGCTCTCATTCAAATGCCGGGTCAGTCTCGTGAAGGAGATTCCAAAGGGCGCCTCGCTGAGCTACGGCCGCGCGTTTGTCGCGCCGCAAAGGATGCGTGTGGCAACGTTGACCGCCGGCTACGGTGACGGCTATCCGCGCGCCGCCAGCAATCGCGCGCAGGTGTTGATTGGAGGGAAACGCTGCGCCGTGCTCGGTCGCGTGACGATGGACCAGATGATGGTGGACGTTTCGCGCGTGCCGGGCGCGAGGGCAGGGGACGAGGCCGTGCTGATTGGCCGGCAGGGCCGTGACGAAATCACAGTTGGCGAACTGGCTGACTGGTGCGGGACAGTGCCGTGGGAAATCCTGACCAACATTTCCTATCGCGTGCCAAGGATTTATCGCGGCTGTCAGGCGGCGTGAGATGAGTGCCCGCATTGCCGCAACGCATCGGCTGACATAGACTCCCGTCGTGACCCTTAGTGGCATCGGGTCGCACGCTTGTGTGTAAAATAATGAATCAGTTGTGTTCGGTCCGTGGAAACAACTGAACCCAATTATCGCCTTTCGTTGTCCCTTTCCATCCTTGGGTGAGCCTCCATGGGTCCTTTTCAGAATCCCTCTGAAAGTAATACCAATATATGTTCTTTGGTTCCGCTTCCTTCTCTACCCACAAAGCGACTGTTTGCGGATAAGGAAATTGCTTTACGTCGTGCGGGATATCGGCTCCGAATTCGCAATGCTCACCTTTGCTGAACCCGGGAACCTTACCGTCGTCCAATAGTTGGTCAAAAACGACCATCGCTGACTGAACTGCAGGAACCTGCTCGTTATCATCCGGAATACTTGCCAGTTCAGGGCGAGTTGCCCAACTGGCGCACAACCCGAGTGCGACTACTGCGAGTGATCTCATGAAAAAAGCAAAAGGTATCCTGCGCATCCTATGCGAATCTGAGCGGCCACGACTTGAAACAAAATGGCGAGAGTAAGTGACGCATCCGAATTGGCGCCCGACATTGAGACGAGGACCGGTCCGGTAGTTTATTTTCGAAGTTTAGTTACATCTCATTTTTACCTTTGAAATATATATCCCACCAAACTCCAATGCCCAGTCTTCCTAACTCGAGCATCTGGTTGGGCATCAACCAAGGGCCTCCCTGACCAGTAGATACCCAGTAGGAAGTGATGTCGATCTTACAGTCCAAGTCGTGAATCTTGTCGATTGAATCGCCCTTTCCATCAAGTGCGACGAGGATCATATCAATATGACGCCGAGTGTCTTTTGAGTCGCACAGTTTCTCTGTGGAGTAAAACCATCCATTGGTTTTGCGTTGAAGTCTGCCCCCAGTGTGACTATCGCCCTTCCGAAAAGTGCGCGTCGGTTCGATCTGCAGAATCTTGGTGATCTCGTCCGGGGCGAGGTCATCTGAAAACACGCGAAGCGTCGAATATGTGGCGGCACACGTCGGATACGAATCGTCGTAATGAGGCTGACCCTTTTTAGACATATCTGCTGTAGCGAGCTTTCTCCTTTCTATTGGACATTAGCGGTTCAATACGAGGTCCCGCTTTCCTTCCCAACATGCCACTGAGAATAGTTTTTTGGCATCCGTCGGTCAACCGCTTTGAGGCCGCCATCGGTTAGACTCGCAGCTTCAAAACCAGCCCCGCCGCGATTACTGATGCTGCCGCAATCGGGCTTCGGCGAGATCAATATCGCGCTGGATACGGCGCAGGACTTCATCATTGATGATGCTCTCGTTGCGGAGTTGAAGGATGGTCCGGCGTTCCTGTTCGAGCGCTTCGAATGACAGCCGTTCGTATTCAGACGAAAAAAGCCGCAACGGAGCGCCGGTACTTTCCGGTTCGGCGGCTTCCAACTGGCGGATGCGGTCCTCGTATTCGATGCGCAATCGCTGCCAAGCATCGGCCTTCGCCGGGTCGCGTTCGACGATTTCATTGAGCCGGTCCAGCGCGGCCTGATTGGCCTTGAGCCGGGCTTCGCGTTCTTCTTTTTCGGTGGCGCCATCATCTTCAATGCCGAGCCAGCGAATCAAGGGTGGCAGACTCAAGCCCTGCACCACGAGTGTCGCGAGAATCACGATGAAGGTGAGGAACAGAATCAAATCGCGGCCCGGAAAGGGCGAGCCGCCTTGAGTCGTGAGCGGCAACGCCAGGGCGGCGGCGAGTGAAACCACGCCGCGCATCCCGGTCCAGGCGACAATCGTGACGTGGCGCCACGACGGATACGGATCACGTTCACGAATGCTCTTGAAAAGCAGGCGCGGCAGATAGGTTGCCGGAAACACCCAAAGGATACGGATGAGAATGACCGCCAGGCTGATGAGCAGTGCGTACCACACAAACTGGCGGATGGGTATCGGATTGCCGGACAAGGCGCGCAGCACTGCCGGCAATTGCAGCCCAATGAGGATAAAGACAAAACCGTTCAGAAGAAACTCCACCATTTCCCAGACCGGCCCGCCATGAAGCCGGGTCCGGAAGGTGAGGATTTCGGGCATGAGCCAGCCGAGATACAGTCCGGCGGTCACGACCGCGAGGACGCCGGAAACGCCGAGCCGTTCGGCAGACAAATAGGCGGCAAACGGTGTCAGCAATGAAACGGTGATTTCGATCGGCGCGTCATCCACGCGTTTGTGAAACTGCTCCGCCAGCCAGCCGACCGCCAGACCCAGAATAATCCCGCCGCCGCCCACAACGAGGAACTGACCGGCGGCATGTGCCAGTGAGAATGAGCCGGTCACCACGGCCACGACGGCGAAGCGAAAAGCAACCAGTGCGGTGGCGTCGTTGACCAGACTTTCGCCTTCCAGAATGGTCACGATCCGACGAGGAACCTTGAGACGGTCGGCAATTGCGGTGGCGGCGATGGCGTCGGGCGGAGAGATGATTGCACCCAAAACAAATCCGGCGGCCAGCGGCAGGTCCATGAAATAGTGCGCGAGCAGGGCGACTGCCACGGTGGTGAACAAGACGAGGCCAATGGCAAGCAATGAAATGGGACGTAGATTCGCGCGGAAATCGCGCCACGACGTGAATAGAGCCGCCGGGAACAGGAGCGGCGGCAGAAAGAAAAGGAAGACCAGTTCCGGATCGAGCCGGACTTTTGGCAGTTTGGGAATCAAACCGAGGAACAAACCGCCGATAACGAACAGAATTGGATAAGGTATGTGCAGCTTGCGGGCCAGCAACGCCAGAACCGCCACGGCAAGCAACAAACCCACGAAAATCTCGACGACTCCGGTCATGCGCCGGTCAGCCTAGCGGCGAATGCGTCGTTTGGGAAGCCGTGGGCTTTTTCTCATGCAAACCTCCTCAACATCCCTTGCGTGATCCCGCCCGGGTCGCTCATAAAACTTTGCGGACCCCTCGACGACAGGATGTGTCACAGGCTTTTGCTTTTTGCGTCCGACGATTTTCCGTCCGAACAACAGAAAGAATTCCTGGTTGGCAGAAAGTCCGGCGCGCCGCATCATCGCATCAACGTTCAGAAAACAACCATCTCATGATCACAGAAATCACCGAAGAGAACTTCCTCGATTTCAACTGTCCTAATTGTGGTGAACTGAATTCCTTTCCGTTGGATTCCGTCGGCCTTGTCCGGGAATGCCCGAATTGTGTCGAGGCTTTGATAGTACCGGAGGCCGGCAGCCAGGTACCAGCGCCCCCTGTGATGGAGCACGCTGCCTGACAGACATGAGTTACCGTCCTCTGCGACGCTAGCTGCCGAGTGAACAACCGAGTGATCATGGCACATCCTTTCGTTGAATGTTTAACGGAGCCATCACTGTCAGTTCAGCCGGCCAGCAAAAAAGCGCACGACAGACTGATTTGCGAACGACACGTCGAGCGGTCTGACAATCAACGCAGCCGCGCCGGGCCGGTAACGCCTGATATGCTGCGACACGCACTCTCTGGGTTGGCTGACGCTGCTGGTTCAGCGGTCATCGAATCACCTCGTCCATCGGTTACTCCCACCCGGCCATGCGTCGTCCCAAAAGCAGCACCACAATCCCGGCAATGGCCAGCGTGAGTGGCAGCCAGAGCCTGCGAATATGGACGACAGCAAAGCCGTAGAGCGCAAACGGAATCATCAGGCACACAACAAACAGTATTGTGCCCCTACGGTAGACCGCCGTGAGGAGCATGAGCTCGCCGATGAGCCCCATGATACAGCCCAGAACGCAAATGCTATAACCAATTACTTCCATGTTGCGGGTGTTGGCTGGCGTCACCGAGCCGAACGGTCTTGTCAGGCCACAAATCTGAAACTGCCCTCAATCTGATCCCTCTCATCATAAATCTGAACATCGCCAACTGGAAGCGGCTCGCTGCCTCGAAACGCTGAAATACCAATCGCAGAAATCTCCTCCTCAATCCTAGTCAGCGGGCTTCCGAGAACCTGATCGCTGACCAACTTCGTCCACCGGAGGAATAGATGCCGGACCCGATCATAGCCAGTCCCCGCCGTAAAGGCGCCGCACCAAGCTCCGTAACGAACCTCTCGGATAGCCAACTCGCCCAGCGGGTCGCCGGCCTTGTCTTTCAGGGCAATCGTATCACCGATGTTGATACCTGGCATAGTGCCGTCGTGGCCTAACTTTATATGTAGCTGGAAAGCTTTCCTTGATATTACGAATTGGCTGGGCGGCAAGGAAACCGGCCTCCGTGATATTATCCGAACATGACTCCATTTTAGCTCGAAGAACTCAGAGGGTCAACTGCCAACCGACCGGAATCGCCATTGAACGCTCCATC
>DATNDF010000247.1 GCA_035607015.1 Candidatus Angelobacter sp.
AATTTGCCATCGCCATCGGAGCGCCGTTCAGCCTCGACTATAGCGTTACGTTCGGGCACGTCAGCGCCAAGGGCCGCCACATCATCAACGGAGAGGAAGGCGCGGCCATGGATCAGGATTTCATCCAGACGGATGCCAACATCAACCCGGGCAACAGCGGTGGACCGCTGGTGAACATCGACGGCGAGGTGATCGGCATCAACGCGTTGATCCGCGGTTTGCGCACCGGCATCGGTTTCGCCATTCCCAGCAACCTGGCAAAAGAGATTTCCGGGAAACTGATTGCGGACGGCAAAGTGACCCGCGCCTGGCTGGGCGTCGGAATTCGCGCCCTTGCCGATTTCACGGAATTCAGGGACACCTTTAAGGGCGTGGACGACGGCGTCGTGGTTAGTGAAATATTGCGCGACGGGCCCGCTGCGAAATCGGACCTCAAACCATCCGACATCATCACTGCCGTCGATGGAATGCGCGTCTCGACCGCGCAGGATTTGAAGAACGAGGTGCGCGGCAAAAAGATCGGCGGCCCGGTAACGCTTGACGTGGCGCGCCCGGCCGGCGGGAAGGTCAGAAACATGAAGATCAAGGTCGTCGCCGAGGAATGGCCGGACGAAAACGCGCCTGCTGTCAACAAGCGCCGTGACACAGGCGAAGGCGCGACTTCGAATTTCGGAGTGACCGTGAAGACGTTGACACGCGACCTGGCCAAACAATACGGGGTGGACATGACTGACGGGGTTGTCGTCACCGATGTCGAAGAGGATGGCCCGGCGGCGCGCGGCGGGATCAAACCGGGCGACGTGATTACGGAAATCAACCATGAAAGCGTTACCAATCCCAAACAATTCCGGGACGCGGTTAAAAATGCCGACGCCAAAAAAGGCGTGATCATCAATCTGATCAGCGGCGGCACCAGCCGATTCGAGGTTCTCAAGGATAGTGGCGACTAGCCTCCCCGCCATCCAAGAGAGTGCGCCAGCGCCTGTCCGGGCTGGCGCATTTTCGTTTATCCGTATAACGACCGCCCGTCAACGTTTTAGCGTCGTGCCCCTCCGTGCAACGCGCGGCCTGGGGGGTTCAACGCTGACTCGGATGAGGCTTGCGACGGCATCTCGATACGGCGGCTGTCTCCTTTGTGGCCGACGACGAACGCGATAAAGCCATTAACAAAAGCGGCCCAACCCGGGAAAGAGTCGGACCGCTGCGCCCCGACTCCGGAAAAAGCGAAAACGGAGCCGGAGAAATCCCACATGCTACAAAACGTTCGGTGCCGTGTTGCCGCAAGAGAAAGCGGGGAAGTATTGATTTTTGACTTTGTTTCTCAGCTGCAACACAGCACCGATACTTGTCCACTCAGCATCTAGGGTGCCGTCTTGCAAACGAGAATCCTGGGCAAAGCCGCTGACTCCCAGCCGTCATAAGAAGGTTGCCCTATGGCTCCTTTTGGCGGTTCCGACGCGCGAACATAAAGACCATTCAGAAGCCAAACGCGGACATTATGACCAACTCGACTTGCAAAGAAGTCAGAGGTCGATTTTTTTGGCACAGGCGCCGGACTTGTCGAAACGAGCTGCCCAGTTCACGCGCACAATCGGCCTGTTGTTTTCGGCCGATCCGTTCAATCGTCGACCTGCCAAATTGGCCCTGGTCACCCGCGATTTAATGCGGACGCAATCCTTGACGCTTGAAGTGAACGAAAGATGGGCCAATGGTCCGCGTCGTGTCAAAATTGCGTCCGCGAACGCGCGTCAACATTTGCGCGCTGAACCGGTACAATTGATAATTTGCTTGCCTGTACGTGCCATGCGCGGCTTTCATTCACGACTGTCGGAGAGGTGGCTGAGTGGCCTAAAGCGGCGGTTTGCTAAACCGTTGTACGGGTTAAACCGTACCGGGGGTTCGAATCCCCCCCTCTCCGCCATATTCACCGGAGCGGCCTGAACCAACCGCCGGTTGGCTGCCTTCGATCCGGCTTGAGATCGAAGGAACTGGAAATCGGCGGCACACAGCGCGGTGTCAGAGGCGGCATAACGAAGACTCCTTGACTCCCATGAGCAAAAAAATCCTCGTCGTGGAAGATGAAACCTTCGCGCAAAAGGCCATCCGACAGGTGTTGGAGAACAATGGCTACTCCGTCCTGACAGCCGCCGACGGCTCAACCGCTGTGAGCTTCGCGGTGTCTGAAGCACCTGACCTGATCATCCTGGATCTCGGGCTGGATAGCGGTGATCCGTTTGCGCAGCAGTGGGACGGTTTTGTGGTCATGGACTGGTTAAGGCGCATGACGAGCGAAAAGCGCATCCCGGTAATTGTGCTGACGGCATCAGACCCCGCCACAACCCAGCAACGCGCCCTGGAAGCCGGTGCGATCGCCTTCTTCCAAAAGCCCGCCGACGCAGACCAGCTCGTCGCAGCGATCAAAACCGCGCTCGGCGAATCCCACTGAGCGGCTGGCGCCGGCGCGAAAACCTACTTCGTCCCGGCGGTCCCGACACCGGTCAGGGCGCGCGCCAGACTTATGATCTGCCGTGCGCTATGTTCACTCGATATTGCAAACCGGAAATATCCCGCGTCGGCTCCACCCGGATAGCGGATGAAGCTGGGATAAACCCGCTGCCCGACCAACTGCTTCGTCAACCGGCGCGCCTGCGCCGGAGTCTGTGGAACCACTGCCATGATCGGACCTGGAGTGTCAGGCACGAGAAAATCCGTCTGCTGCAATTCGCTCCGGAGGATTTGAACATTCTGTTGCAAACGGCGGGGCAGCGACCGATCCGATCCCAGGATGCGCACGGCTTGCAAGGCGGCGTTAACCAGAGGCAGCGGCGGCGGCGTGTTGCCGCCGAATAAACGGCTTCTGTCGCGAATGCGATCGCAGACGGAGCGCGCGCCGAGAACGGCGCCGCCATAAACGCCGAAAGCCTTCCCGAGTGAAATCGTTTGCACGATGCGATCCGATCGTACGCCCAATTGCTCGGCCGTTCCTTTGCCCGTCTTTCCCAAAATTCCGGCCCCATGGGCGTCGTCGAGCAGAATCGCCGCGTTTCTCGGCAAGCTGCGAAGATATCCGTCGATTGGAGCCAGTCCGCCATCATGCGAGAACATCCCGTCGGTCAACAGCACCGGCCGTGACTGCCGCCCGATTCGTTCCATGATACGCCTGACCGCACTGGTGTCGCGGTGGGAAAAATTGATGATTGGACCGTCAAAAAAAACGGTCGCGTCCACCAGACTCGCGTGCGCTTTCTCGTCAATCAGCACATGGGAAAAGCCGCCCGCGAGCGCCTGCGCCACGACAAGGTTTGTCGCGTACCCGTTGGAAACGAGAACGGCGTCGGCAGTGCCAAAGAATCCGGCCAGACGCTTCTCAAGCTGCCCGTATAGAAAATGGTTGCCGGTGGTTTTGCGCGACGCGGCGGTGGTCAGGCCGTACTTTTTCAGCCCCGCCACAAGCGCAGCAATGATCGTCGGATGGCTCGACAGCCGGTAATAGTCACAGCCGCCGAAATACGAGAACCTCCTCCCCCGATACAGCACGCAGGTGCGATCCGTTTGTTGGAGCGGTGGCGCGAGTGATTTCATGCGTGCGGCTGATACTAGGGCCGGAGGCCAGTCAGAACACGGAGATTATTTCGGGAAGAAGAACCGTCGGGTCCCGTGTGTTTGGGCGTTGCTTTCGGTGACAGGTCGTGGATAAATCAGTCGAACCTCAGCGGACGACGAATGAATCGCTTTTATGAAAATATCGCTCCCCGCGCGCTTTTTGCCCGCCGCGGTCACGTTGTGTCTTCTGGTTTGCACGCGCGGAGAGTCCGCGACTGAGGCGCATGGCAAAGGGCCGATGTTCCTGGACGAAAAAATCTTCGGCAGGATGCCAGATGGCACGCCGGTAAAACTTTACACTCTAAAGAACCCGAACGGGGTGACGGTCAGAATCACGGAATTCGGCGCCATCATCACGGAAATCCACGCGCCCGACCGCAACGGCAAGGACGCCGACGTGGTGCTCGGTTTCGACAATCTCGACCGCTACGTGAAAGGTCATCCGTTCTTTGGTGCAATCGCGGGGCGTGTCGCCAACCGCATCGCCAACGGCAGGTTCAAACTCGATGGCAAGGAATACACGCTCGCGAAAAACAACGGACCAAACCACCTCCACGGCGGGTTGAAGGGCTTTGACAAAAAGGTCTGGAAGTCAATGCCACGGCCCGCAACCGGGCACGAGGTCAGCGTCGAGTTCAGTTGTTTCAGCCCGGATGGCGAGGAAGGCTATCCCGGTAATCTCAACGTGACCGTAACCTATACGCTCACTGACGAAAACGAGCTGCGGATTGATTACAAGGCAACCACTGACAAAGCCACGCCGGTCAACCTGACCAATCACAGTTATTTCAACCTCGCTGGCTCGGGCGACGTGCTCGGACACGAGCTTTGGCTCGCCGCCGACAGTTACACGCCCACGGATGAAGGTCTGATTCCGACGGGCGAAATCAAAAGCGTCAAAGGCACACCACTCGACTTTACAAAGCCGACAACCCTGGGCGCACGCTATCAACAAACCGGCCTCAAACCCGCCGGCTACGATCACAACTTCGTTTTGAACAACGGCGGCAAATCGCTCGCGTTGGCGGCGCGCGTGGTCGAGCCGAAATCTGGACGCGCGATGGAAGTGTTCACAACCGAGCCGGGCGTCCAGCTTTACACGGCCAACGGCCTTGACGGCTCCATTACCGGAGTCGGGGGCGTGGCGTATCCGCGGCACGGCGGATTCTGCCTCGAGACCCAACATTTTCCGGACTCGATCAACAAACCGAACTTTCCGTCAGTCGTGCTGCGACCCGGGGAAACGTTCAAGAGCACCACGATCTACAAATTCTCGACCAAATAAGCAGACGGGCGGCTTACGTCGTCGCGCTGCTCATTCGATGACCAGGTCAATGGCGGAGAAATGCTGGTGGTCGCTGTGGCTGTTGACAGATTCGAGACGGAGGAGGTAAACGCCGGCGCGGTCCACGCGGAACTTCTGCGTCAGCCCGAGACGGCTCTTTGGCTTGAAGTCCATGACAAAACTTCCCTGCACGATTGCAGTTTCATCGGGCGAAGGAACCTCTTTCTGGCCGGCTTGCTTCTCGGACACGACGAAGAAACGGACCGTGACCTGTTTGTCCAAATCGTGCGGATTGACGTAATCCATCAGGAATTGAAGCGTAAGCAGCTCGCCAGCCTT
>DATNDF010000248.1 GCA_035607015.1 Candidatus Angelobacter sp.
CGTGTTGCCATCGCGCGGGCGCTCGTCACGGACCCGGGCCTCGTCGTCGCGGACGAACCGACCGGCAATCTGGACTCTCAGTCGGCGCAGGAGGTCATGGCCATATTGCAGTCGCTCAGCCGCAGCGGGAGCAAGACGGTCATCATGGTGACTCACGATCCCAAGGCGGCCGCGTTCGGGTCTCGCTCCATTCATCTGGAAAAGGGCGAACTGGTGGATGGCGGGAGCGGGGTGGGGGCGCAGCCCCTCGAACACACGCTCCGGCAATGAACACCGCCACGTTCATCGCAAAGAACGCCCTGCGCAACAAGCGCCGCGCCAGCCTGACGGTCCTCAGTGTGGCGGTCAGTTGCGCGCTGCTGGTGACGCTCCTGACCTTGCAACGCGAATTGACGATCCCGCCCGAGTCCGAGGCCGCGTCGTTGCGCGTGATCGTGCGCAACAAGGTCTCCCTGGCCCAGCCGCTGCCGGCCAAACAGCTCGCAACACTCGACAAAATCCCCGGCATCGTGGCCGTGTCGCCTTTCACTTTTTTCGGCGGCAACTTCCGCGACGAAACGGTGACCAGTTTCGCCCAGTTCGCAGTGGATCCGGCGAGGTTTGCGGGACTCATTGTCGAGGGAAAGATCGCGGGGGGTTCCTACGAGGATTTCGTCAAGGACCGCAATTCGTGTCTGGTTGGCGCCGATACGATGAAACGTTACGGTTTGAAGATCGGCGACAAAATGCGCTTCACCGGGACGTTTTATCCGGTGGATCTCGACCTGCGAATTGCGGCAGTGTTCCAGGGAACGGTGGATGATCGCGGTGTGTTCTTTCATCACAAGCTGCTGGACGAGTTGCTGGGGGATATCGGAACGGTCGGCACCTGGTATATCCGGGTTGCGTCCGCGAGCGTGGCCAACGACGTGATCGCGCGCGTGAACAAGGCCTTCGAGAACACGGCGGCGGAGGTGCGCGCCGAGACCGAGCGCGCTTTCCAGATGAGTTTCATCAGCATGTTGGGCAATGTGAAACTGCTGATCGGCTCGATCAGTTCGGTGGTGGTCTTCACGCTGATGCTGGTGACGGTGAGCACCATGAGCATGGCCATTCGCGAGCGCTTCCGCGAACTCGCCATCCTCAAGGCGCTGGGTTACCGGCGGCGGGAACTGTTCAGTTTTATTCTGGCGGAGAGCTTCGGCCTCGCGGCCCTCGGTGCGACCATCGGCATCGGTGGCGCCTGGGCCTTCTGGACGTTCACCGACCTCCAGAAACTCACGAAAGGGTTTCTGATTTATTTTGAGGTCACCCAGCGCATCATCGCTACCGGCGCCGTGGTGGCGGTCCTGCTGGCGATCATTGCCGCCATCGCGCCCTCGATCGCAGTTGCCCGGATGAGCGTGGTGGAGGGATTGAAAACATTGGATTAGCGATGGCCCTGCCACTCAAATACAACTTCCGTAACGTCGTGGTTCGCTGGCGGGCGACGCTGGCCACCGTGCTTGGCATCGCGCTGGTCGTGGCGGTCGTCGTGTTGTTGCGCGCTCTGGCCCGCGGCATCGAGGCCACAAATGCCAACACCGGCGATCCCCGCAACATTCTCGTGGTGCGCAAAGGTTCGCAGGCGGAATCGGGCAGTCTGGTCAACCGGGAACAATTCCGGACTCTGCGCTATTTCGAGGAGATCGCGCGCAACGAGCGTGGCGAGCCTTTGATCTCCGCGGAGCTCGTGCTCATCGTCAGCGCGCAACGCCGCAATGGATCCGGTGACGCGAACACATTGATTCGCGGCATCACCCCGCGCGGAATGGAACTGCGGCCGCAGGCGAAGCTGACCGACGGACGGTGGTTCACACCGGGCAGGCGCGAAGTGGTCGTGTCGCAGCGCATGGCCGCGCGGTTCGCCGGCTTCGAGACCGGCGGAACGATCAAGACGGGCGCGGACCGGCTGACGGTGGTCGGGCATTTCGACGCCGGAGGCAGCGCCTTCGACAACGAAGCCTGGATGGACGCCGATGAAGCCCGTTCAATCTTTGACCGCGAACAGTACTCCAGCGTCCTGCTGCGTCCGCGCGATGCAGTCGCCGCCGCCGCGCTCGTGAAACGCATCGAAGCGGACAAACGGCTCGCTCTGCGCGCCGAACCGGAGATGGACTATTACTCCAAACAGACGATGACCGCCCTGCCGTTCAAATTCCTGGCGTACGTCCTCGGCATCGCCATGTCCATCGGCGCAGTGTTCGCCGCCATGAACACGATGTACGCCAGTGTCGCGGCGCGCACACGCGAGGTGGGCACGCTGCGGGTGCTCGGTTATTCGCGCAGTTCGATTGTGTTGTCCTTCATGATCGAGGGCGCGTTCCTCGCCGCGATGGGCGGTGTCCTCGGCGCGCTGCTCTCGCTGGGCGTCTATACCTATGTGGTGGTGGGCAAAATCCAGTTTGGCACCATGGATTTTCAATCGTTCGCCGAAACGGTTTTCCAGTTTCGTGTGACTCCCGATCTCATGCTGATCGGGTTCGCCTTTTCCGTGGTCATCGGTCTGGCGGGGAGCTTCCTGCCGTCCCTGCGCGCCGCGCGTCTGCCGGTGATTGCCGCGCTCAAATCAATATGAACGAAGAAAAGCTGAAACAGCTTCGCATCGCCGCGGGACAAAAGCGCCGGTCGTCCCGTCCGATGTGGGCGATCATCCTCGGCGTTGCCATCGTGACCGCCGTCGTGATCTTTTTCGCCGTGCCCCGGGCGTCGGACTCGGATCGCAGCGGTCTCAAATCGAATCGAAACCTCGGGTCGCAACCGGCCGGCGGGGACAATTCGCCGGGATTGGGCGGCGGCTTTGCCGGCACAAATACCGCTGCCGCTTCGTCGTCCACGGCGGGCAGGGTGGAAGGCTCGGTGTTGACCGTCAGCGGCTACATCGTGAACCGCGAGCGGATCGAACTCAGCCCGCGCTTTCTGGGTGTCGTAAAGTGGATCGGCGTGAAGAAGGGCGATGCGGTTACGAACGGCCAGGTGGTCGTGCTGCTCGACGATGCCGAGTACAAGGCGCGTCTCCACGAGACCGAGGGCCGGCTGGCCAACGCAAAGGTCGCCGTGGAAAAGGCGGAACTGGATTTCAAGCGGGCGCACGAGCTCGTCCGGCAGAACGTGGAGATGCAGAAGTCGGAGGACGACGCGCGTCTGCAACTGGACGCAATGCGCGCCACGGTGAAGGAGGTCGAAGGCCAGGTCGAACTCATCCGGACGTATCTCGACTGGACGGTCATCAAGTCACCCATCAACGGCGTGGTGCTGGAGAAACTGGTGAATCCCGACGAACTTGTTGTGCCGCAAAGTTTCGGCGGCACGCGTGGACCGAGCACGGCGCTGATTTCAGTCGCCGACCCGAAGGATTTGCAGGTGGAGATTGAATTGAACGAAGCCGATGTGGCGAAAGCGTTCCTCGGACAGAAATGCCGGGTCAGTCCCGAAGCCTATCCGGACAAGGCTTACGACGGCGTGGTGGTGGAAATGGCGCCGGAAGCCAACCGGCAAAAAGGTACGCTGCAACTGAAGGTGCAGATCAAGAACCCGGACCGTTACCTGACGCCCGAGTTGAGCGCCAAAGTGGATTTTCTCGCGAAGGACAAGGGGTCCGCCCAGTTGTCCGAGAAATGAGCGGACATTGCCCCACATTTGTGTAAATGCGAAACCGCCACTCGCAACGGTGCTAGATAGTCCTGTTTTCCTCCGCCAGCATGGAAACGGCCATCACTTTCTTTTCGGTTTCAAGGTTGTTCGCCATAAAATTTAATCTTGAGAAGTTCAGTTTAAGTATTTTTTTCGGAAATGTGTGCTGCCAATCTCTGCATGAAATCCCGCACCCGAATATAAACGTCGTGCGCTTCCGCTTCGTTGTAGCTGGAAATGCTGTGCATGGTGTTGTTCCTCCAAAATTCTTTGAACTTGTAGAGTTCGTCGGCCATCATTCGGCAAAATTTGATGAACTCCAATTCCTTTTTATTCCTTCTCCTACCCTTATCGTACCGATCCCGCCTTAGCCTAATCTTCTTTTCGATTTGTTCAATCAGTTCGTTCCAGCCACCGTGTTCAATCGGTCTGCCTTTTAACTTCACTTTAAGATGCGTGGCCAATGTGCGCATCCCAAATTCTGCCGCTCGCATGAGGTGAAATACAGCGGCAGTATTCAAATCCATGGCTAAACAATTACCAGCCAATCGAATTTCGTCTCTGGCTGATGGAAAAGCTTTCCTTGCCTGTTTTCCAAAAAGGTTTTTTTGTTCGAGAAATTCACTTTTTTTGTTTTCAATTATCACAAACTTCCAAACAGTAAGCTCGTTTAACACGGCCATTTTAAGCTCGAATAGTGCTTGGTGAATACTTTCCGCTGTAGCGAGTTTCTTTGCGTAATGTTTTGGATCAAGCAATAAATCTACGTTCATTACTCTCGATGTAACTTCCTCCCATCCCATTTTTTCACTCTCGCAATCGGCTCCAAAGAAATTGTTAAAATGCAGCCTGATTGATTTTGCTTCCTTTTTGGAAATCAATCTCCCCGCTGGATTCTTCTCGGTTTGAGAAAGCAATTCATCAATAGTGCCTAGAAGCGGTTTCACAAGCTGACAAATTGTAAGTACTTTTCCCTTGTACCTTTACGACGGATCTGTGAAAAACTGGGGATGGCAAAACCCATGTTATCCGACTCCCAGTGGGCCCGGCTGGAGCCGCTGCTGCCGCAGTA
>DATNDF010000249.1 GCA_035607015.1 Candidatus Angelobacter sp.
TGCGCATAGCCGAGCTTCACCGTGCGGGTTTTGAGCCGGAGGCTGCCTTCAACGATGTCGCCCAGACGTTCCGCGGCCCCGGACAGCACCGGATGTCCGAACGCGTCGAGCTTTGTCTTGTCCGCGGAGATTTCCTCACCGGCGGCGTTTTTCAAGCCCTCGCCGACCACGACAATGCAATACCTCTGTGCCACGACTGTTTCCTTTACCTTCTCGAGGAATCTGTCCTGTTCGAAGGGAACTTCCGGTACGAGGATGATGTGGGGCGCGTCGCCGGGTCTTCGTTTGGCAAGCACAGTGCCGGCGGCGATCCAGCCCGCCGAACGCCCCATCACCTCGACGATGCAACAGGAACCGTCGTCCGTGGCCATGCTGCCCACGTCGGAGGCGATTTCCATCACGGTCGTCGCGTTGTACTTGATGACGGAACCGTATCCGGGGCAGTGGTCGGTGTGCGGCAGGTCGTTGTCAATGGTCTTGGGCACGCCGATGATGCGCATCTCGTAACCACGCGCGATGGCTTGTTCGTGGATTTTATGAGCGGTGTCCTGGGAATCATTGCCCCCCGCGTAAAAGAAATAGCGGATGTTGTGCGCCTGAAACACCTGGAAAAGACGGTCCATGTCGCGCGCGGCCTGTTCCGGCTTCTTCTTGAAATCAATCTTATAGCGGCAGGTCCCGAGCGCCGCCGCGGGAGTGTGCTTCAACCCTTCGATGGCGGCCCTTTTTTCCTCCTGCAAATCAATCAGTTCCTCGTTGAGAATGCCGAGGATGCCGTTGGAGCCGCCATAGATTTCCTCGATCTGGTCCGGATGGCGGCCCGCTTCCTGAATTACTCCGGCCACGCTGGCGTTGATCACCGCGGTCGGCCCGCCCGATTGCGCCACCAACAGATTTCCAACCAGTTCAGCCATAGTTTTCAAAGAGTCCTTCACGTTCAACGCGAACCAGACCGCCTCAAATCGCCCGGTCCCTCACCAATCGAGCCGACACCTTGCCAACCCGAAAAACGGCTGTCAAAAAAAAACACGGAACGGTCCGATTGCCGGAAGCTGGCTGCGAGGCGCACCCTCGTGTCTCCCCCGCATCAGACCTCCATCACTGAATTCTCCAATGTTCCAATGCCGGAAATGTTGATTCGCACCGTGTCGCCGGAGCGCAGCGTAAAAGTGTCGGGAGGGACGATGCCAGTGCCGGTCAGCAGTGCCGCGCCGTGTGGAAAATCCTGGCTGCGGAAGAGGAAGGCGGCCAGTTCATCGAATGAACGTTTGATTTGGCCGACAGATGTTTCACCCGCGAAAACCGGCTCTCCGTTGCGCCGGATCTGCAGCTCGATTTTCCAGCCGCGCGCCTCGGCTTCGGGAACGCCTACGAGAATCCATGGCCCCAGCGCACAGGACCGGTTGTAAACTTTCGCCTGTGGCAGATACAACAAGTTCTCTCCCTCGATATCGCGCGAGCTCATGTCGTTTCCGATCGTGAGGCCGGCTATTTTCCCGCCCGAATTGACAACCAACGCGAGTTCCGGCTCCGGCACATTCCATTTCGCATCTTTGCGGATGCCAACCGGCTCGCCCGGACCAACCACTTTTTCAGGCATCGACTTGAAAAAAAGCTCCGGCCGCGCGGCTTCGTAAACCCTGTCGTACGCGTTCGCGCTGAAGTCTGACTCCTCCATGCGCGCCTTCTTGCTGCGCAGGTACGTCACCCCCGCCGCCCAGATTTCCTGTTTTTCGACTGGCGGCAAAAGTTTTAGATCCGACACCCTGTGCCGCGGAAGTTTTTCCTTGGCAAGGGACGCCAGGACAGCCGACAAATCGTCGCGTTCCAGCAAGGTTGTCATCCCCGGCCATCCCGCCTCTGTCAGGTCCAGGACCTTCGCACCGTCAGTGAGCAGGCCAATGTGAGCATGGTTCTTCGAGCCCGGGAGTCGTTCGCTGATTTGAAAACGGCAGAGCTTCATGACGGTCCTGCTGAATAAGGGCTGCGGGAACTCACACCGAATAATCCAGGTAAACCGTTTTCACCCGGGTATAAAACTCGATGGCGCCCGCGCCCTGTTCCTTGAATGAATCGGTGCTCGATTTCTTCACGCCACCGAATGGCGCCTGCAAAGCGAGACCGGTGGAAATCTGGTTCACCTTCACCACGCCGGCTTCGATGCGTTCCGCGTAAAGCATCGCTTTGCGAAAGTCGCGCGTCACGATCGAGGCGGACAAGCCCACGTCCACGCCGTTGGCCACGGCCAGGGCTTCCTCGAAATTTTCCACCGCAATAATACCCACGACCGGTCCAAAAACTTCCTCACAAGCGATGCGCATCTTCGGTGACACGTTGGTCAGAATGGTTGGCTGCATGAAGTAGCCATGCGCAAAATCGCCGTCGGAGACCCGCTGCCCGCCGTAAACCAGCTTCGCGCCTTCGGCCACCGCGATGTCCACGTACTCAAGATTTCCCGCGAGTTGTTGCTTGCTCACCGCCGGCCCCATCGTCACGCCTTCATTCAACCCGTTGCCAACTTTGATCGCCTTCGCCTTCTCGATCAGTTTCTGTGTCAATGCGTCGGCCGCACTCTTCTCGACAATGACCCGGCTCGTCGCTGTGCAGGCCTGACCGGTCAGACCGAAGCCGGCGATGGCGACGAGTTTCGTGGCCAGATCCAAATCCGCGTCCCCAAGAACAATGGTCGGGTTTTTGCCGCCCATTTCCATTTGTGCCCGCGTCATGCGGGGGGCAAGCTGCTGATAAATGTGCGAGCCGACAGAATACGAACCGGTGAAAGACAGTGCAGCGACGCCGGGGTTGGCGGCAAGTTCACCACCCACCGCCCTCCCTTCGCCGATGACGACATTCAACACACCCTTCGGGAGGCCGGCTTCGGCCAGCGCCCTGGCCAGTTCGAGCGCCATCGCGGGCGCTTGCGTCGCTGGCTTGATCACCACGACGTTGCCACTGACGAGCGCCGGTGCCATTTTCCACGCGGGAATCGCGACGGGAAAATTCCAGGGGGTGATGAGTGCGACGACGCCGAGCGGTTCCCGACGCGTATAGAGCAATTGCTGCGGCAAATCGTGCGGAATTGTCTGGCCGCCGATCGTGTAACTGACCCCGCCAAAAAAACGAAATATGTCGATGGCGCGCTGCACCTCGCCATTGCTCTCTGCCAGCGTCTTGCCTTCCTCGCGCGTCAGCAACTCGGCCAGTTCCGCTTTGCGCGATTCCAGGATTTGGGACGCCTTGCTCAAAATCCGGCCCCGCGCGACGGGCGAAATCGCGGCCCATGAAGGAAACGACTTCTTCGCCGCTTCCATCGCGGCGACGGCATCCTGCTTTCCGCTCAAAGGATACGCGGCAACGACTTCCCGCGTGTCCGCCGGATTGACGTTTTGGAACGTTTCGCCGGATTGGGCCGGCACCGAGTCTCCACCGATGAAATTTTTATACGTTCGCATATCCAAACAGTGGACAGAAGCATGGCTGGGAATCTCTTGGGAGTGAAATCTTTTCTCTTGGTTGAAAAAACGGCCGGATGAGTCAAAACCAGACGGCGTGCGCTTCGCATGAAACTGGGCAGAGGACGAGAAACGCCTTGCCATGCGATCGGACGCCTTCCACTGAGACGAGTGCCACTTGGCGCACAAGACACGTGGCCTCAGCTTTTCATGGCCACAGAAGATCCCGAATGCGCAGCGCGCACTGCACTACCCAATGGTTGTCCTTGAATGGCGCGGGGCAGATTGGCCCCGAACCTGCTTAAACAAATCGTCCTTCTCTTGGGAGAGGATGGCGGGTTTTGGTGCTAATAAATCGTGTGTGCATCAAAACCCGCTTTTTTAGTTTCCCCACTGCGGATTCCAAAGGTCCTGTTCCGATCCACTCACTGTACCACATTCTGTCTCTGTCTTTTTTCCGGCTCCAGAGTTTTCACGAACAAATTGCAGGCCCCAACTGGTCGCGCCGCTGATACTGACCGGAATCTTTTCACTCACACCTGACAATCGCCTGTGTGAATCCGCTTCGCCGGCAGAGAGCCACTCGAATCAGCCACATGAGTCGTCGCAGTGAAAAAAATCGACTGCGCGCCATTTTATCGACCACACTCGCACGCTGCAAAAAGCGCATGAATTCACTCTTGTCCGACATGAAGGACCTTCCTGTTCGCAAGCGCGCCCGAGTGACTTCGGCCCGCCGATTTCGAGCACTGCGCCCGGTTGATTGCCCGCGCCGCGCCGTTGTTGCATTCCTTAACCTGGCTCGCTGGGTCGGAGTCACTTTTCTGACCATTAACGTCAGCGCTTGGGCGCATCAAGGCAGCAGCAGTTACCTGAACATGACGGTCGACGGCTCGAATGTCACCGGCCAGTGGGACATCTCGTTGATTGATCTGGAACAGGTCGTCGGATTGGATGCGAACAACGACGGCGACATCACGCCGGACGAGGTCAGGGCGAAACAGTCGGAGATTGAAGATTACGCGCAATCGCGAGTGCGCGTGAAATTGGACGGGATGGCCCGGTCATTGAAAATCGGCGAATTGCTCGTCGAGAATTTCAGCGACGGCGCCTATGCCGTGTTGCGTTTTTCGATTCAGAGCGCCGGTGTGCCGAGAGATCTGCGGGTCGATTATGGCGCGTTTTTTGACATCGATGCGCGGCATCATGGGCTGTTCCGGTTGAACGTTTCCGGCGGGGAACAAACCGCGGTTTTCAGCGAGGACAACCCGACCTTTGTCATGGCCCATCGTTCGCGATGGCGGCAGTTTCTGGATTTCAACCACGAAGGGATCAGACACATCTCGTCGGGCGTTGACCACATCCTGTTCCTGCTCGCGTTGCTGCTCCCGTCGGTGTTGAGGCGTAAGCCCGGCGGCTGGAGCGGGGTCGGGCGTTTCACTCCCGCGCTGATCAACGTGTTGAAAATTGTCACCGCCTTTACGGTGGCGCATTCTGTGACTTTGAGCCTGGCCACGTTGAACATTGTCCGCCTGCCACCGAAGCTGGTGGAAACCACGATCGCGGCGTCGGTCGCGCTTGCCGCCGCGAATAACCTCCGGCCACTGTTCGTTGAGCGCGGCTGGCTGGTGGCGTTCTGTTTCGGGTTCGTCCACGGATTCGGCTTTGCCAACGCCCTGACGGACCTGGGGCTTGCGCGGCAAACGCTGGCTGTCGCTCTCGTGGGGTTCAACCTCGGTGTCGAACTGGGGCAACTGGCGATTGTCGCCGTCTTTCTGCCACTGGCCTACTGGGCGCGCAATGCGTGGGCTTATCAAGAATTGACTCTTCGGTTCGGCTCGGCAGCGATCGCGCTCCTGGCCGTCGCGTGGTTCGTCGAACGCGCTTTTGACCTCAAGTGGCTGCCGTTCTGATCCCGCGCCGGCGGCGTACTTCACTGCTGTTTGGCTCGATAAAAGCGCTGGCTGCTGTTCCCGGCGTCCGGATCGGTGAAGTTCAATGTTCCATTGCTGGCGGTGAGCGTTGCCAACGGAGTCCATGTGTTCAAATCGCTCGAAGCCTCGATGACATAAGACACGCCTGTTTCGCCGGTCAGCGTCAACGAGAAGCCCGTTGTGCCTGCGGCCGGCGGGGTGTAAGTCAGGCTCGGCGGCACCGGGTCGCGTCCGATGAAGAAAAGTTCACTGTCGGCGAGATCACGGACATCATAGCCGTCGGCGCTGGTCAGCTCCATTCCGCTCAAATGTATGGGCCAGCGATACTGGGTCGTTTCGCCGGGTTGGACCTGAAATAGGAACTCGGCCAGCACGCCGTTGTTCGTCACCCACGGCGTCGCGCTGCTCAAGGCCGCCACCACCCGCCCGTTTTGCACGATGAAATCGTTCTGCGCCGGCTGAACGTTCCAGACCGCCACCGCGTTGGCGGCAATCGGCCCGGGTTGTTCCGACTGCGCGTTCACCAGACGCAACGCATTCGTCGGATAATCGAGGGTGAACGAAGCGCCCGAGATGGTTGTTGCGATGTCTTTGAGCGTCACCTGCACGGTAATGAGATCGCCTGGTTGGCCCCTCAAGGGTTCCGACGACAACAGCGCCAATTCCGATGAAGTCGGGCCTGCTTTGCTGATGCCCGCCTTTGCCAGGCCGCCTCCGCTGCCGGTCGCGGTGTGAGCAGCCGGTTGCGGATCAATGTTGGCCACCACGCGCAGGACACGGATTACATCGCCTGAATCCAGCGTCGTGTTGACGTTCACGTCGTTTTTGGTCACGTCCCAGGACCGGACCGGATCGAGGCCGGTCAACAGCCGCTGAATGATGGTGGCGTCTCCGACATCTAGCCGGTTGTTCGCGTTGTTATCACCGATGATCCGCCGCACCAGAATGCGCGCCGTGCCTCCCAGGGCCGCGTTGCCGGACGTTATCGAGTCACCGGACGGCGCCGATACGTCCACAAGTTCCAGACCCAGCGCGGTGTTCAGATCAGATGGAACGCTCCGCGTGCGGAAGCTGACAGTGGCGACTCGTTGCGTCCCCGCAGGAACCGCGGTCGCCGGCAGCGCAAACGTCGCGTGAATCTCACCCGCGGTATCGTAATTCACCTGGTCGAGCGCCGAGTTGACGGCTTGGGCCCAGTCCAGGGCTGGTTCCTTGAGATACGCGGGGTCGTAGCGCAGGATGAAATTCATGCCACCAACGCCGCCCGGGCTGACCAGTCGCAGGTCGAAACTGATCTTCTGGCCCTCCTGTTTCGGGTCGGGATTTACAATGGACAGAATCCTCACGGGAATTTCCGCGAAGCTCGCCGTCACCGTTTTGTTGCCGTTCACCGTGACCGTGACCGGGTTGTTTGTGCCTGTGGCATCGCCGCTCCAGCCTGCGAAGGCGAAGCCGGTGTTCGGGACTGCCGTCAACGTTACTGAAGCGCCGTCGGTGTACTTGGCGAGATCGGGATCACGGCTGATCGCGCCGCCTGCGCCGGCAACCGTGTTGAGGTGCCATTGGCCCGGCGGCAGATCATGCGGCGGGACTTCCTGGCCAGGATTCTGGAACAGAAAATCCACGTTGCTCGACGTGAGCGCGTAATTGTAAATCTGCACGTCGTCGATCAAGCCGGTGAACTGCCCGGTCGGGACACCACTGAAGGAAACGCCGCCGACCATGAACAGGCCACTGTTGGGTACGATCGTCTGGCTCGGCCGGCTGGCTTCAACCGGAGCGCCATCCACGTAGATGGATTTGTTTCCGCCAGCCTCATAAACGCCGACGATCTGGTGCCAGTTGCCGTCGTTGACACTGCTGGTGGAGCTGACTTCCTGGCCGGGGTAAACAGAATCGTAGAACCATGCCCTGCCCGGCTGCGAATAGGCGACACACGCGTTCGCTTCCAGGATGTAACCATTGGCCCAACCGGCTTCCTGTTTGGCGACGATGGCCGAACACTCCGTCGTGTCACCCGGCGGGGTCTTTACCCAGGCAACGACCGAGAAGTCCCCGCTGGTCATGCCCAGCACGTTGCCCATGTTCACGAAACCGTTGTCGGCTTTGGAGACGCTGACGGCGTTGCCGGAAATGCCACCCGACGCGAACGACGCGCCGTTCGCGGAAAGAGCGCCGTCGTACGACCCGACGCTGTCATGCGCGACCGATCCGTTCGACTCATCGAATTTCCAGTGAGCCAAAGCGCGCGCTTGGGCGTCGCATTTGCCTGCGGAACCGGCGGTAAAAATAGTTCCAACCTCGGTTGCAGACAAAGCGCGATTATAGATGCTCACTTCGTCAATCAGCCCTAGAAAACTCCCTTGCGGCTGGGTTCCGCTCCACTGAAATGCTCCAATCT
>DATNDF010000250.1 GCA_035607015.1 Candidatus Angelobacter sp.
TACTGCGGCAGCAGCGGCTCCAGCCGGGCCCACTGGGAGTCGGATAACATGGGTTTTGCCATCCCCAGTTTTTCACAGATCCGTCGTAAAGGTACAAGGGAAAAGTACTTACAATTTGTCAGCTTGTGAAACCGCTTCTAGAGACTTTCGCGTGTCGCTCAGTCCGGTAGCTGGGAAATCAGGCGGCCTCACTTCGCGAGATTCACACAAACCAGATTGTCTTCGCTGCGGAGATAGAGTTTCCTGCGGGACAACACCGGCGCAGCCCAGCAGGGAAAATGCAGCGACGGGACCTGCCAACGAGAAATCTCCTCGGGCTTTTGCGGGTTCGGCCTGAAGATGCCGAGCAGCCCGCCTTCGCCCAGCACAATCAACTTGCCCTCGGCCATGATTGCGGAGCCGCGCCCGTAAACGCCAGGCTGCGGCAAATAGCGACCGCTATGCGCTGGCCAGCTTTCGTCCCGGTCCCACATGAGTTTGCCGGTTTTCAACTCGACACACCGAAAGCGCGCGTCCGGCTCGTTACGGCCGCTGAAGGCGTAGAGGCAACCTCCGTGATAAACCGGCGTGTTCCAGTGAAGCTCCAGGACGTCGCTCCGCCAGGCCTCGTCGAAATGTCGATTGTCGGAATTTAGACGCAACAGGACGGAACCGATCTTGTAGTACGCTGCGGAAATCAAAACCGTGTCGTCCACGACAACCGGGCTCATCGCGTTCACCGATTCTTCCACGCGCGAGCGAAACCAAAAACTGGTATCGACGATTCCGTTCGAAGGATTCAGAGAGACCAAACCCTGGCGCATCAAACAAAGAACCTGGCGCCGGCCGTGAATCGTCGCTGCGACGGGCGTGGAATAACTGGCCTGTTTGTCCCAGTTTTTCCACTGCACTTTCGGCTCACCCGGCCAACCTGTCATGGTCACGCCCTGCCAGTTTTCCTGTCCGACATTTTCCCAGATCGTTCTGCCCGTCTTCGCGTCAAACGCCACGACGCCAGAGTTCGGCTGGCCGCCGACCATCGCGATCAGCAAATTACCTTCCAGCAGCGGCGTGCTGCCGACCCCGAAGAATGCTTCCGGGACGTTCCAATCCCTGCTGGTATCGCGCTGCCAAACCAGCCCGCCGGTTTGGATGTCGAGGCAAAGCAGCTTGCCTTCCGCTCCGAACGTGTAACAGAGATTTGAGGTGAGCAGCGGTGTGCAACGTGGGCCGTTGTTGTAACCGTAAGGGTCGATATAACGACTCGGATAATCATAATGCCACAACGGTTTCCCGGTCGCAGCGTCGAGGCACTGGACGATTTCTTCATCGCCGACTCGATGATGCAAGATAAGCCTCTCGGCGAGAACCGACGGCGCGCCGTAACCCGTGCCTATCTTTTTCTCCCAGACAATCGGAGGGCCGTTGGTAGGCCAGCGATCAAGCAGCCCTGTTTCGTCGGAGATTCCATTACCGTGTGGGCCGCGAAACTGCGGCCAGTCGCCGCTCTCCGAATGAGTAAAAGTCGGAAAAAAACCGGTCAATGAAATGACGATTAGGCAAACGAACCTTTTCACTTGGTGATCAGCGGGTGCAGCGGTGCTGCATTCAGAGACGCAGGAATATTTTTCGTTTGTGCAGGAAACGCACGAACCAGAGAACAAGGGTCAGGCTCACGACCGCAACCACCAGCTGATCGTATTGATGAAAGCAATGGCCGAGGTCGCCGCCAACAAATCGAGAGGCAATTTTCCCGAAATCAATCAGGTTTTGTGCCATATAAATTGTGATTGAATTGGTGCCGATCCATACGAAGGGAATTGCCCATCGTTGAAACTTCCACACCTCGATGATTTGGTAGAATAACGCCAGCAACAGCGCGCTGTAACCACCGGCCACGAGTACGTAGGAAGAAGTCCACAGTTTCTTGATGACCGGAAAATTGAAGTTCCAGAGCCACCCCAAAGCCACCCCTGCGGCGCCGTAGCCAACCAGACAAGCGACTTTCCGACGGTCAGAAACACCGGTGTTCTTCAGCAGCATTCCTGCAAAGACGCCGAGCAGGCACGTCGCAATTGCCGGGAGCGTGCTCAATAATCCTTCGGGGTCGTGGTCGCCGTCCCATTTGCGCAGCGGGAGATACTGTTGGTCTATGTAGTTGGCGAGGTTCTTGCCTTCTGTGAAATTACCGGCACCAATCTCTGGCACCGGGACAAAAGACATGAGCGCCCAGTAGCCAATCAACAGGCCGGCGCACGCGCCGACAAGCGCCTTGGGTTTGAGATAACAATACAGGATGCTGGCGAAGAGGTAACTCAGGGCGATGCGTTGCAGCACCCCCAGCAAACGGATGCGCTCGAAGGGCGTCGCAAACCCGCCGTAATAGAAAATGCCCAGAAGATACATGAGCGCAGCGCGGCGGAACACGCGTTTGAGCGCAGCCGTACGGCCTTGTGCCTCAATGGCCCTGGTAAGCGAAAAAACAATGGATATTCCAGCCATGAACACGAACAACGGAAAAATCAAATCTTCAAAGTGAAGCCCTTCCCAGGACTTGTGTTCGAGTTGATCGGCCAGCAATTTGATCATGCCGCCGTCGCTGATTTTTCGCAACGCCTCGACCAGGCCGTCGGCACCAATGATCCAGAACATGTCAAAGCCGCGCAGCGCGTCGAGCGACAGCAACCGCGCCGCGGTTGGGGCGGGAGGGCTTGCTTTTTCGGGCATGAATGACAGTCAAGAAACCACGTTCGTCAACTCGATTCAATCCTTTTTAGGCTCGCGCAGATCCACGCAGACCATCGCATCTTTGCTTCGAGCGAAAAGGCGACCGTCTGCCAGAGCCGGGTATGCGCGAACACCGTTGGGGAGGATTTGCGCGCGCGCAGTCGGTTTGAAGCCGCCGGGTGACGCGCGCGCAAGCACGAGTTCGCCGTTTTCTTTCAAGACCAGCAAGTGGTCACCGGCCAATGTGACCGTGCCGGCGCCAAAACGGTCCTGACTCCATCGGACGTTTCCCGTTTTCAGTTCCACACACCTCAGGTTCGGTCCGAGTTCCTGGCGTCCATCAAATCCGTATAGAAAACCATCGTGATAAACGCTGGTTGCGTAATGATTGGAAAGCGACTCTTCGGCTGACCACACTTTTTCAGCGCGGTTGTTTTTGACTCGCAGCAGAACCGCGCCCGTGCCATAGCTGGCCGACAGAAAGACCAGGTTTCCGATTATTAAGGGCGTCGCCGCGCTGACGGAGGCGTGGATTCTCGGTTGCCAGGGAAAATCAAAAGAAACCTTGCCGGTCTCGGGATCCAAAGCCACCAGTCTGTGTCGAGTGAAAAAAAGGATGTAACGTTGATCGTTCAACGTGGCCGCAACCGGTGACGAGTAGCTGGCCTCGTCGTCCGTCGCTTTCCAGATTTGTGCCCCCGTGTTTTTGTCGAATGCGACTATTCCAGCACCGTTCATCCCGCCGATGTTCAACAACACGGAAGAACCCTCAATCAAGGGTGAGCAAGCCATGCCAAAAAAACCTTTGGGTGCCGCGAATTGAGCCTTCGTGTTGACACTCCAGATTTTTTTGCCAGTCTGCAATTCGAAGCAGTGCAACATTCCTTCGGCCCCAAACGTGAAGACTCTTCCGTCGGCTATCGTCGGGGTAGCCCGCGGTCCCTCGTCAAATCCGAAGTCATCCTGGTAGGCGGTGGGATAGTCAAAAGACCAGAGCGATTTCCCGGTGTCAGCGTCAAGACATTCAACGACCTCCCTGTTATTCAGGCGGTGGAACAATATTAATTTGGCCGACGAAGTCACCGGACCGCTGAAACCTTGTCCGATCTTTTTTCTCCATATGACCGATGGGCCTTCTTTTGGCCACGAAGCAGCGAGATCAGATCCGGGGTAAACTCCGTTGCGTGCTGGTCCGAGGAATTGCGGCCAGTCGTGGGCGTGAACTCGCGGGAATGATTGCAACAGAAGAGCGCACACCAGCGCCGTGTAGCGCGCGTTTGTTGCGAGGATGCCGGTCTGCATTGGATGAAGCGAGTGTCGCTTTGAGAGCTAACGAAAAAAACGCCCAACCGTCAATCGTTGCGGTTGAGCCTCAGCTGTCGTCCTTGGGGTCCTTGGCCCCAAGGACGACGAAGAGTTGGTTCCCCTCCCAAAATCTCGCCAGTATTCGCCGTCGCTCTCCGTTCTCGAAGGTGAATTGTGGAAACAACTGTAGCAGGGAAACAAATGAGCGCTATACCACGTTTGTGGTATAGCGCTCAAAGTGATGCTTTTAGCAGATTGTGATTTAACATGTTGTAAATAAAGTGATTATCATATGTTTTCAAATGCGGCGCGATAAAGTGCTTCGTGACAAAAAAGGAGCGATACAAAACCGGCGAAGGGCAACTTCCAGCTAATCAATAGTCAAAAAGAAGGCGTGAGTGAGCAGCAATTGGAGCGGTTTACTGTGCGTTTCAAAATCTATATGTTGCGCCGACCCATCTGGATGTGGCAGGAGGGTTGAAGATCGGCGACGGGCGCACCTACCCAGTTGCGTAAATGTAGTGGGTGATTGTCCCCATTCGCGGTGGCGCAAAGGCCTGAATTTGTCGCTTAAATAATCTGTTTTGCTTAGAAAACCTCGTATTACGCGTTCGAGACAACTGCGGCATGTATAAAGCTTCCGCGTAGGCCCGCAATGTTTCTCGGCAGCAAATCCAAGTCTCGCTTTTGGCTCATGTGCGTGCGGACAGGCAGTGTAGCGTTTCTGTGTATAGGTTTTGTACTCGTAGTGAAATCGACAATTGAAATTGCCGATATTCGTCATGTGACCACAAATTCCCTGTCCTGGTCTTCGGGAGGGCTCTTGCTCCTGCTAATCGGATCATTGACAAACTCGTGCCGCAAAGGGGAGAAACCCGCACTTTCGACTTCTGTGAAATCAAAGGGTTGAACCATGCCAACGCGCGATCATCCTCAACGAGTCATAATCATCAGCGGAGTTCGCTACTACGTGGATATCCGCTTGGACATTCCCTGGTCTTACGGTGAAGAATGGTGTGGCCGGGATGAAGTTGTTGATCGCGCCCGCGTCGAAGCTTCAGTTTTTGGCGTCACTCACGGATTAAATGGCCAGATTCACGAGGCCCGGTGTAGAACGGAGCCTTGGCTGCACACGGAACTCGTGCATGGCGAATGAGGCGGATAGGGTATCTCCGGTACAACGCGAAACCACGTTGCCCTCAAACTCGAAGCCATTGCCCGTTCTTCCACTATTCGGCCACAGCTATAATCGCGTTAGTCGCAGTCGAAGCGTTCGATGTTGTCCGTCTTGGAAGGAGTTGCGCCTCCATTTGCCCCATGGGCGGCAGTCGCTGAAACAGGTTGCTGACAATGTCAGCCCACTTCACGGCAGCGCGAGTCACTGACCTGGGGTGGACGCCCCATGTTAACTTGGGGTGTGACCCGGCGTCGTTGGAGAGATTCGCCCCATTGAAGCGCCGCGTCTGCGGCGCGCATCATTCTTCGATGATGACGAAAACAATCGGCGGCGTCGAGTCGGTGCTCGCAGGTGGGGGCCGACCGCGGGCAGTGAGTGAGTGGCGCATCTTTACTTCAACTTCGACCGTCTCTCGAGTACCGCAATGAAAGCGCTCGCACTAAGTTCAAAATTCCTCCGTCCATTCCTTCGTTCAGGAGGATGGACCTACACGATCAGGCAGGGCGTCGCGGCGGGTTTGGTTCGGAAAGGCGGCCTTGGTTTCATTCCTAGAGCCTTGTCACAGGAGGAAAGATTCCTGCTCGACTTGGATTGGGAAGGCCAGACCGTTTACGACGTGGGGGGCTACGAAGGCGTTTTTACCCTGTTTTTTGCAAAATCCGTGGGGCCCCGCGGTCGAGTGTTCACCTTTGAACCCAATCCGGCAAACTGCCAGAGAATTAAGGAAAATGTTCTGCTCAATCATCTGAACAACATTAGGCTCCTCCAGTTCGGTCTTGGGTCCGGAAAAAGCAAAAGCAAATTGGTCTTCTGGCCGGGTGAACCTGCGCGTGGAAGCATCGACGAGAGCTATCAAAAAAGTCTGCTCCGGCAAAAAGAAGCCACTTGCATCGAAATCGAAATTGACTCGCTCGACAATCTGCTTTCGTTGAATTCGTTACCTCCGCCAGACTTTGTCAAAATTGACGTCGAAGCGGCCGAATTAGAAGTGCTCCGGGGCATGAGCCACACTCTCGAAACTTACCAGCCCCGGCTGTTCATTGAAGTTCATTCAGGAGTGGATGTTCGACAGCTGGTGCAAGGATTGGTCGAAAAGGGCTATCACCTGCACCATGTTGAATCGAAAACGCCGATTGGTTCGGCGAATACTCAAACTGCCTACAACGGGCACCTTTACTGCGTGCATCATGCTCGCCTCCCGCGCGGTCCTGCGTGACCGCAGGTCAGATATATTCCCGTGCAGCATTTCAAAAAGACCTGCGGTCGTATGCCGTCACGCATGTCGCGAATCCACAGGGACGCCATTTAAAAGGGCGACGATCGCCCGACGATTCGGTGACGGGCCAGGCGCCGAAACATATCGGGAGGGCCCTTTTCACAAGCTCTTCCGGATACAAGGGACGAGGGCGGAACACCGATAATATTTCCTCCGTTCTCAGGATTTGTAGTCCGGCACCGACGCGCGTGTAGGTCAAACGCCGACAACCCTAGTTTCTTGATTCCGACAGAATAATCAGACCAGGACCGATTATGTAGAAAACCCAATTTTTCTAAGCTGACGGCACTATGACAAAGTTACTTAGTGCCGTAATGAGCGCTCTGGCAATAGGGTTAAGCACCCATTTTGTAAGAGGCGTCGAACCTACCTGGAATTATGCCGTGCAGGTCAGCGCGGCGGTTCAAATCTCGCCACCGCAGATCACCCTCTCCTGGCCGCAGGACACGACCGCCACCCCCAGCAGTTACACGGTTTATCGCAAGGCACCGGCCGCAACTTCCTGGGGCGGGGGAACGACACTACCCGGCAGCACGACCAGCTATGCGGACACCGGGGTGACTGGCGGCACGGCTTATGAATACGCGGTGGTAAAAAACGCCGGAACCTACAACGGCTATGGCTACATTGAGTCGGGGATCAATGTGCCGCTCGTCGAAAACCGCGGCAAGGTCGTGCTCATCGTGGACAGCACCTATGCCGCGAATCTTTCCGCCGAACTGAGCCGGTTACAACAGGATCTTGCCGGTGACGGCTGGATCGTGCTCCGCCACGACGTCGGCCGCAGCGATTCGGTCGTCAGTGTAAAGAATTTAATCAAGGCGGATTACAACACCGATCCCGTGAACGTGAAGTCTGTTTTTTTGTTTGGCCATGTGCCAGTCCCGTATTCCGGCCAGCTGAACCCTGACGGGCATCCTGACCACGTCGGCGCCTGGCCGGCGGACGTTTATTACGGCGATATGGACGGCAACTGGACCGACAACTCGGTCAACTACACCCAAACCGTCAATACGGATCCCGCCGACGCGGCAAGGCTGACCAATGTCCCGGGGGACGGCAAGTTCGACCAGACTGCGATCCCCTCTGCCGTGGAATTGCAGGTCGGCCGCGTTGACCTGGCGAATATGCCCGGACGACTCGTGTGGGGCGGTCCCGCGACGTTCCCAAGCGAACAGGAATTGCTGCGACAATATCTGAACAAAGACCATAATTTCCGGCACAGGATTACAAATGCCCAGCGCCGCGGAGTCGTCGCGGATTATTTCGGGGTGAGGAACGGCGAAGCGTTTTCGGCCAGTGCGTATCGCGGATTCTCGACTTTCTTCGGTCCGAACAACATCTCGAACCTGAACGCGATTTACAATGACACACAGGGCGTCTGGGTGCCGGCACTCGCGACCAATGATTTTCTGTGCGCCTACGGTTGCGGCGCCGGCAGTTACTCGACCATCAGCGGTCTTGGCAACGGGGGCAATTACAACGCCGCCACCACTCCGGAGATCGTGAACAACAACGTGCGTGCCGTCTTTACTCTGCTTTTCGGCAGTTGGAATGGCGATTGGGATCACGAGGACGATTTCCTGCGTTCCATTCTCGCAACGAAAGACTACGGTCTTGCAGCGGCCTGGTCGGGGCGTCCCCATTGGTTCATCCACCCGATGGGGTTGGGAGAAACCATCGGTTATTGCGCGCGCCTTACGCAGAACAACAACGGCTTCTATCAGAATCAAATTAACAGCGCCGCAAATTACATTCATATCGCATTGATGGGCGACCCGACGCTGCGTCTGCATACGGTCGCTCCTGTGGGCTCGTTGGGTGGCACCGCCGCGGCGGGGACTGTGACGCTGGCCTGGACGCCTTCACCTGATTCACCGCTGGGGTATCACGTATATCGCGCGCTGTCGGCCGCCGGGCCGTTCACTCGTTTGAGCAGTTCGCCGCTGAGCGTCACGTCCTTTCTGGATGCCAGCGCACCGTCGGGGGCCACTTACATGGTGCGAGCGGTGAAACTGGAGAATACACCCAGCGGCAGCTACTACAACGCAAGTCAGGGGACGTTCTGGTCGGCGGGCGGAGTGCTTCCTCCTTCGGGCGACACGACGGCTCCGACGGTTACGATGAGCGCCCCGGTGAACGGAGCGACAGTGTCCGGTTCTTCGGTGACGGTGTCGGCGAACGCGACGGACAACGTCGGGGTGACGGGGGTGC